>JBCBME010000190.1:0-5413 GCA_039822945.1 Pseudomonadota bacterium | reverse complement strand
CGGCGTCGAGACGCTCGATGAGCTCGCCGATCCGCTCGATATTGGCAGCGCGGTCGGAGATGATGAGCAGGCTGCCCACCGCGTATTGCGACACGACGGCCTCGGGCGGCAGGAGCGGCTGGATAATCTCCACCGCGTCATTGAGGGGGATGTTGCGCACGCGAAGCGCACGGGTGACAAACCCGTCCCGAGAGGAGCGTCCGTCAAACTCCGAAAGCTCGCGCGCCAGCTGGCTTGGCACGATGCGGTCGGCCCCGTCCCCTTCCACCAGGGTAAAGCGGTTGAGCTCGAGCACGTTGAGGAAGATGCCAAACACCTCGTCGGGGTCGACGGCAGCGGGGGCAAAGATCGTCACCGTGCCCTGCACGCGCGGATCCACGATGAAGTTGCGCCCGGTGAGCTCCGAGACGAGCTCCACGAAGGTCGAAAGATCCGCATCGCGCAGGTTGAGCCGGCTGTCCTGCGCCAGCGCAACCACCGGGGCGAGCGCGGGGATCAGAAGTAAGAGCAGAAGCATGCGCAGGCGCGCGGCCAGACGCTTTGGCAAATGGGGTATGAACAAGCTCGCCTCCATATGGCTTTTTATCGTTGTTTTTCGCTATTTTATCAGGGGGACCGTCACGTCGAACACGGTCGATTTACGCTCATAAGACAACACAATTTCGTCGAGTTGACCCACCTGCAGCGCAAGTGCCTGTAGCGCCTGGGGATCGGTGATGGGCACGCCGTTGATGGCCGCCAGCACGTCGCCGCGCTGGAGCCCCATGGCGGTGATGATGGGGTTATCCTTGAACCATTTGAGCTGGAGCCCAACGGACCCGTTCCAGAGCCGCGCGCGTACGAATTGGACGTCGCTGAGCGCGTTCGGAGCATAAAGTGCCTGGCGCAGTGTCTGCAGCTCGACGGGCGGGCGCGTGGTGCTCACCTCCTCGATCTCCACCTCGGGCGCGGGCGTGGGGGGCGCGGCCACGGTCTGGATGAAGTTTTCCTCTGGCGGGTTAAGATCCGCCTCGAGCGAGGCCTGGCGGGCCAATTCCTCTTCGCTGAGTTCTTCGTCTGCGCGCACAAAGCGGACAACGGAGAGCACCTCACCTTGCTGGATGATCACGGTGTCGGGGCTGATGGAAACGACTGTCTCTGTCTCGCTCAGCGCGTCCCCCTCCCGCAGGAGGCGGCTGGCGCCGTCGGCGTTGAGCATCGCCCAGCGCCCGAACTCGGTGATGGTGATGCCCTCAAGCTCATAGGTGGTGTTTTGCGCAACGGGCGCGGGCGCAGGCGCCGTTTCGCCGACCTCCGGCGCGCCGAAAATCGGCGCGATGGCGACGACTTCACGCGCCGTGGTGGTCACGGCTGCCTCGTCAAATCCGCGCGGCCCCGTCTCTGCGGCATCCGCCGCCCCCGCCACAGGAAAGGCCAGCTTTGCGCCAATGGTGCCTGCGTGAAAGCCCGCAAACACCATAGCCGCAAGGAGCGCGGCCCCGACAAGGAGCCGCTCCGGCAGGTCAAAAACAGAGCGTGTGTTCAGCATGGTATTTTCGATACGCCACCAAAGAAAGGGGGGCCTGCAAGCGCATTCATAGTAACTAAACCATAGCATGGGCGGCAAAAATTACCTAGGGTTGCCCAAACACGTGACGATAAGATCACAGTCAGAGAGCAGGACCCATGGCAGACCGAGCCTTACCGCATCGCCGGCCCATTCTTGTGCCGTTTACGCGCGCTGTTTTTCTTCTGGGAGCGCTTGCGGGTTGCGATGCGCTGCCCCCCGTTCAGATGCCGGGCCGCGCCGTTGTTCCCTCCGAGATTTCCGCCGGCCCCGACGCCTACACGTTGGCGCGTGCGGCCGTGGCGGACGGCAATTTCAGCGCGGCTCTGTCGCATTATGTGCGCGTGCTCGAGGAATATCCCAGAGGTCAGGACGGCGCTGAGGTGCGCCTCGAATTCGCCAATGTGCTTCTTTATGCGGAGATGCCCGAGCGGGCGCTCGAGGTGGCCGCGCTCGTCCCCGAGCTGACCCGGGACCGGGAGCTGCGCGGGCGCGCGGCAATCCTCATGGCCATTGCAGAACACAGCAAGGTGGAGACCTATCTGGCCAGCGCGCCCCCCTATGAGCAGGGGCGTGACCGGGCTCGCGCCGTCTACCTCGCGATGGTGGAGACCTATGAGACTCATGGCCGATACGACGCCGAGGGCATCATTCCAGCGCGGCTCGGGGTGTTGCGCGAGGGTCTCGCCAATCTCGAAATTCGCAAGATGAAGTCTGAGCGCGCGGCAGGCGAAGCAGCCACGGCCTCGCAACGGGCGCAGTACATTCAGCTCGAGTTCGGCGACACGCAAACCGTGCGGGAGAACGCGCAGCTCTTGCAGGCGGTGGCGCTGCGCTCTTAACGGGCGCGCTCAGTAAGGGATGGTACGCGTAATGCGGTAGGTGCTGCCGTCACCCGTCCCCCATCCTTCCAGAATGGCGCGCGCCGTGCCGTCTTCGCCCTCTGGCAACGTGACTTCGACGTCGAGCGCCACGGAGCGGGCCGAGAGATCGAGCGTGGCCCGGCCTGCAAGCGAGATGTCTGAGCCGGAGTTCGACAGCGCGATGGCGATGCTCTCGGGGCCGAGCGCGCGCAGATCCCCGCGAACGGTGCCGAGCACGATCTCCTCATCGAGCCGGAAGGCCGCGTCGCGCCAGAAGAGCCGCCCGGCGAGGCGGTCAATTCCGCCGCCGGGCACCCGCACTTCCATGTCGTCGATCACGATCTCTGCGGCACCCTGAAGCGCGAGGAGCGGCGCGTTGATGATCTCTGCGGCCCCGGCGCGCAGCGTGGCCGAGCCGGTGACCGCACGCGCAGGAAGGGCTGCGCCCGTGAGCGCCGCCTGCCCCTGCCAGGGTCCGCCGAGTGTCAGATCCGCCGAAAGCCCCAATGGCCAAAACGAGGGCGCCGTCAGTCGCCAGCTCACATCCTGCGGCTCGGGCAAGCTGAGGGGTGTGCCCGCTGGCAGCGCCACCTGCGCCTGCCCCCGCGCCAGACGGCTCTCGGAGGGGAGCGTTACCCCGCGCGCCGAGGCTGCAGCCGCTAGATCAGGCGCCAGCACACCGAGCGGCGTCATGAGGCCGAAGCCCGCGCCCACCGCGAGCCCAAAGATGACAAGGAGTGCCAGCATCCGAAGCGCGCGCATCAGAACCCCTCCTCGAGCGAGAGCGTCAGGCGTGCATCCACGCGGTCAGGGTCGGCGCCCGCCGTGACGCTTGCCCGGTCGAGCCGGTGGTCAAGGCCCGCATCCCGCAGCCACGCGATCAGATCCGTGTAGGAGAGCGCCTCAAAAGCCAGCTCCACCTGCCCCGAGGCCTGTGGCGCGAGCCGCGTCAGCGCCGGGGCGAGCCCCGCATCGCGCAGACCGGCCTCCAGAGCGGCGATGCTACGCGGGCCCTCGGGCGCGGCTGCTTGCCCGCTTGCACCACGTGCCACGAGCCCGGCAAGGGCCTCCTGCTGCGCGCGCAGCCACGCGGCGAGCTCGGCCTCCTCTGCGAGGGCCGCGCTGAGTGCGGCGCGCTCCGCCCGGATCGGCTCCACGATCCAGGTAAAAGCCAACGCCACGAGGCCCACGAGGCCGCCCAGGCCCAAAAGCGTGCGCTCGCGGCCCGTGAGGCGGCCCAGCCATGCCATCATCATCCCGGGCCTCCCTGCGGGTCTGCCACGACGAGCACAGCCTCGACGCCCGTGCTGCCGCTGCCAACCGAACGACTGATCTCGGTGCGAAGGCCCGCACGCTCCAGCGCGCTGCGGAGCCCATCAAGTGCGGCGAAGTCGGCGACGCTCACCACAAATCGCAGCGCGTCCTCCTGATAGCTCATCTCGGCGACATCGCGCTCCGGCGCGGCGAGGACGGGGCCCGAGCGCGCCAGAAGCTCCGGAAAGCCCATGCGGGGCGCGTTGTCATCGGCGGCGGCTTCGAGGCCCGCGATGGCGCGCTCGATCTGGACACGCATGTCGAGGATGGGGCCCGTCAGGCCAAAGGCATCGCGGGCGACATCGATATTGGCGGCGCGGGCAGCGGCCAGCGTGGCGCGATCCTCTGCGAGGTCCATCTGCGCGCTGCCTGCCCAGAGCGCGAGGCCTGCGAAGGCGGCGGCCACGAGGGCGAGACGGCGGCGCGCACGGGGTGTGGAGGCAAGCCCCACGCTCTCGCGCGCCAAAAGATCCACGGGGGGCGGCGGTGGTGCGTCTGCTGCGTCCACGATGGGGAGTGTCCACCGGCTCAGCGTCTCTGACAGCGCAGCGCGGGCATCCCCCTCCCCCGGCGCGAGGGCGATTTCAGTGATATCCGCGCCGCTTTGCAGGCGGAAGAGATCGAGCATGGGCTCGACGAGCGCGCGCTCCCCCGCAAAGCCTGTGGCCCGCCCGGTTCGCACGACGAGCCGGTCCGCGCTCGGCAGATGGAGCGTCACCTGACCGGGCTTCCAGGGCAGCGCGAGATAGTCGGGCACCAGGGCCGACACGCGCGTGCCATGCTGCGCCGCCGTTGCGCGCCAGCTCTCGAGATCGGCGATGGCCATGGCAAGGACGGTGCGTGTCCCCCCCTCCCCCGGTACGGCCACGAAGTGATGGGCGTCGGCTGCGCCTGCGACCATGTCACGGGCGGCATTGAGGGCTACGTTGCGCGCGGCACTTTCCTTCAGCCCCGCAGGCACCGGACACAAAAACGCGCTCACCGCCTCCCCCGGAACGGTGACGAGCGCGCTTCTGCGGGCCTTCCACGCGGCGGGCGGGGCCGTGATGGCCAGGGGGGCGTCACCGGGTCTCAAAGCCGTGCCCCGCTGCGCAAGACCACCTCGGCGCGCCCACCATCATCGGGCCGCTCGAGAACGGAAAAGAGACGCGCGCGGCTCGGGCCGTGTTCCACCGCAATTTCCAGTAGAAACCAGTTCGTCTTCACATCGAGATCCACCTGCCCGAGCGCGGCGACACCGGCGGGCGCGAGGATGCGGGAGATATATTCCGTAAAGGCGCCGCGCGAGGCAAAGGGGTTGGCCGCGCGATAGCTGATGAAGCGGTCGAGCTGCGAGGGGCCGAGGCCCGGCATCAAAGCGGCCAGCACCGGGCGCGGCGCGGTGTTGATGTTGATCGTCGTCAGGCCCGGCAGCGCGGCCAGGCTATCGCCGAGCGCGTCAAAGACCACGGCCTCCATCCCGTCCACGAGGCGGATATCCTGCGGCGTCAGGAGCGCCTCGGTGGGTCTGAGAAAGGGTGCCTCCTGACCCAGATAGGGCCTGTCTCCTGCCGGGCCCGGGAGGCCCGCCACACCCTCTGCGATCCACTCCGCCAGACGCGGGGCAAGGCTGGGCGGGCCTTCGGCATCTGAAATGAGCTCGGCCAGCACGTCGTAATAGGGTTCGGCCAGCGCGGTGCCCGGCGTGCCC
>JBCBME010000189.1:0-5425 GCA_039822945.1 Pseudomonadota bacterium | reverse complement strand
CCGAGCCACGATCTTGCCGATGATCTGCACCGCGCCTGCGCGGGCCAGGACATTGACGTCATCATCAATGACGGTCTCCACGAATACCTGCAGGATTTTGTGGCGCGCCTCGGCGGGCTCGGGCGGCAGATCGAGATTGACTACAGGTTCACCGAATGACCCGGCTCTTCATTCGTCACGTCACGACCTATCGCTTTTCCGACCCCAAGCACAGCGGCGGGCTCCAGCAGGTGCGCAAGCTGCCAAAAAGCGGCAACGGCCAGCTCGTTCATCGTTGGGAGACGATGATCTCGGGCGGCCATGTGGAGCTTGTCTTCGACGACCATCACAACAACCGCGTGGAGCTCTTGAGCTTTGACGGCGATGCAGAAGAGCTTGTCATCACGTCCGAAGGCGAGGTGGAGGTCGAGGATCAGGCGGGCGTTGTGGGCCCGCAGCGCGCGGCCACGCCGCTCTGGCTCTACACCCGTCCCACCGAGATGACGCGGGCAGGCGCCGGCACGCGTGCTCTGCTCAAAGGCGTCGAGGGCGAGACGCCGCTCGATACGCTCCACAGCCTCAATCGTGCGACAGCCGCGGCCGTGCGCTATGAGATCGGCGCCTCCGAGCCCAGCTGGGCCGCCGAGGATGCCCTGAAAGCTGGCAAAGGCGTGTGCCAGGATCACGCCCATGTCTTCATCGCCGCGGCGCGAGAGCTCGGATTTGCGGCGCGTTACGTGTCCGGGTACCTCATGCTCAATGATCGCACCGATCAGGACGCGATGCATGCCTGGGCTGAGGCGCATATCGACGGTTTGGGCTGGGTCGGATTTGACCCCTCAAATGGCATCTCGCCGGACACACGCTATGTCCGCGTGGCCACCGGGCTTGATTACCGCGATGCCGCCCCCGTAAGAGGGGTACGGCACGGCCACGCCTCCGAGGCGCTCACCGTGCAGATCGAAGTGGCAGAGCAATCGCAGTGACTAGCGCCCCGTGACTTATTGCGTCGGTATGGCCCTCGAGAGGGGCCTCGTTTTCATGTCCGACACCCGCACCAATGCGGGCCTCGACAACATTTCCACGTTCCGCAAGCTCTACACCTGGGAGGAGCCGGGCGGCGCGTGATCACCATCATGACCGCAGGCAACCTCGCCACGACCCAAAGCGTGGTGAGCCTCCTGGAGGAGCGCACGAAAGCCCCCGATGAGCGGCGCTCTTCGCTGCTTGTTGTCCCATCCATGTTTCAGGCCGCGCGCCTCGTGGGTGACACGCTCCGCGAAAGCATAGCCCGCCATGAGGAGACGGGCCAGAACGGTGAGAGCTTCAACGCCACGATCATCCTCGGTGGCCAGATCGCCGGAGGCCCGCCGCGCCTCTTTTTGATCTACCCTGAGGGCAATTTCATCGAAGCCGGGGATGACACGCCATTTTTCCAAACGGGCGAAATCAAGTACGGTCGCCCGATCCTCGTGCGTGCCTACGATCCGGGGCTGAGCTTTGAGGACGCCATCCGCCTCCTGCTCGTGAGCTTTGACTCGACGGTGAAAGCCAACCTAACCGTCGGCGCCCCATTTGATTTCCACGTCTACGAAGAGGGCTCGCTCGTGAAGGGCCGCACAGGCAGGCTCTTGGTGGACGATCCCTATGTCAGAACGGTGAGCCAGGGATGGGGGGACGCGCTCAAGGACGCTCTCGAAAGCCTGCCACCCTTCGGCTTCGGGGACTGACGCAGAGGCGGGGGGCCAGCCCCCCGCGCCCCCCGGAGTATTTGTGGAAAGATGAAGGGGCGCGCGGTGCTCAGAGGCAGGCGCTCATCCCGCCATCGACGTAGATCACCGTGCCGTTGACGTAGCTCGAGGCGTCGGAGGCGAGGAAGATGGCGGCGCCCACGAGTTCGGGGAGTTGGCCCCAGCGGCCCGCAGGCGTGCGCCGTTCGATCCAGGCGGAAAACTCCGCATCGTCGACGAGCGCCTTGTTGAGCGGGGTGTCGAAATAGCCCGGTGCGATGCCGTTGCATTGGAGACCGTAGCGCGCCCAGTCCGTGGCCATGCCCTTGGTGAGGTTGGCAACGGCGCCCTTCGTGGCGGTGTAAGGCGCGATCGAAGGACGCGCGAGGGCGCTCTGTATCGAACAGATGTTGATGATCTTACCCTCGCCGCGACCGATCATGTGGCGCGCGGCGGCCTGGCCCACATGAAAGACGCCCGCAATGTTGGTCTGAAGCAGCGTCTCGAACCGGTCTGCGGGGAACTCTTCCAGCGGGGCACGGTGCTGGAGCCCGGCATTGTTTATGAGAATGTCGATCGGGCCGTGGTCGGCCTCAAACGTATCGATCTTGTCGCGCACATCCTTTGGGCGTGTCACGTCAAAGGCAAGCATCTGCGCTTCCGCCCCTTGATCGCGCAGCGTCTCACGGGCGGCCCGGAGCTTTCCCGGATCGCGGCCGTTGAGAACAATCTCCGCGCCTGCATCCGCCAAACCCTTCGCCAGCGCGAAGCCAATACCTTGGCTTGCGCCGGTGACGAGCGCGCGTTTTCCCGTGAGATCAAAAAGGCTGAGAGCCATGAGCGCTCCAAAAAGTTGCGGTCTCAACACGTACCGTGCCCAGGCGCGACAGGAAAGCCCGTCGAAAAGCGCACCGATCTTTGGCATGAAGCGGCCCATGACCAATACTGAGCTTCTCTCCCGACTTCGCGATATCTGTGGCCCAAAGCATGTTTTGACGAACGCCAAGAGCATGGAGCGCTTCTGCAAGGGGTTCCGCTCTGGCAGCGGTGAGGTGCTCGCCGTGGTGCGGCCTGGGACGTTGCTCGAGCAGTGGAGAGTGCTCGAGGCCTGTGTCGCGGCCGACAAGATCGTGATCATGCAGGCCTCGAATACCGGTCTCACCGAAGGGTCGACCCCCAAGGATCGGTATGACCGGGATGTGGTGCTGATGAGCGCGAGCCGGATCACGGGGCTGCACCTGTTGCGCGGGGGCGAGCAGGTTGTGAGCCTTCCAGGCGCTACCCTTTTTGACCTCGAGCAGAAGCTGCGCCCGCTTGGCCGTGATCCGCATTCGGTGATTGGCTCGTCAAGCATCGGGGCCTCCATCGTGGGAGGTGTCTGCAACAACTCCGGCGGATCGCTCTGCGAGCGCGGCCCGAGCTACACCGAGCTTGCGCTTTATGCGCAGGTGACGGCCAACGGGGACCTCAAGCTCGTCAACGAGCTGGGTCTCGATCTTGGTGAGACGCCCGAGGAGATCCTGGCGCGTCTGGAGGCGGGCGATTATGACATGGATGCGCCTGCGCCTTCGGGCAAAAACGCGTCGGACCCCGACTACACCAACATTCTGCGCGATGTGGACAGTGATCGGCCCTCACGCTTCAACAATGACAAGCGGCTTCTCCATGGCGTGTCCGGCTGCGCCGGGAAGCTTGCCGTGTTTGCTGTGCGCCTCGATACCTTTCCGCAGTACGAGCGGGAGAAGGTGTTTTACATCGGCGCAAACGATCCGGCCGTCTTCACAGAGCTGCGGCGGCGCATCCTCAAGGACTTCGAGACGCTGCCCGTCTCGGCCGAATACATGCACCGTGAATGCTTCGACATCTCTGCGAAGTACGGCAAGGACACGCTCGTGCTCATCGACAAGCTGGGCACGGACAGGCTGCCGATGTTTTTTGCCATGAAGGGCGCGGTCGACGCGCGGCTCAATCGGTACAAGCTGACGCGGGGCTTCACCGACAAGTTCATGCAACTCTTCGCGCGCCTTTGGCCGCAGCACTTGCCGAAATTCCTCCTCGATTTCAGGGATCGGTTTGAGCATCACCTCATCCTCAAGATGCACGATGGGGGCATCGAGGAGGCCGAGGCCTTCCTGCCGGACTTTTTGAAAGAGCACGGCGCTGAGATGCGGATTTGCACGCCGCGCGAGGCCAAGATTGCCGGGCTGCACCGGTTTGCCGCCGCAGGCGCTGCGGTGCGCTATGGCCATGTTCACGCGTCCGACGTGGAAGAGATCCTGGCACTCGATATCGCGCTGCGCCGCAACGACCGGGACTGGTTTGAACGCTTGCCCGAGGACATCACGAAAGACCTCGTGGGCAAGGTCTATTACGGGCACATGATGTGTCACGTCATGCACCAGGACTACATCGTCAAAAAAGGCGTGGATCCAAAAGCGCTCAAGAAGAAGATGCTCGCGATCCTCGACACGCGCGGGGCCGAATACCCCTCCGAGCACAATGTGGGCCACCTCTATGAGGCCAAGGAAGACCTCGCGGCGTTCTATCGCGAGATCGATCCGACAAACTCGCTGAACCCCGGTCTTGGGAAAATGTCACGGGCCAAGAACTACGCCTGAGGTCGGCGCGCGGCACTGTTTCTGCGCGCGGGCGGGCCCGTGCTCGAAAGGCGCCCGCCCACCGACCCGGCTTTCCCGGAGTGCCCCTCGGCCTAGCTTCGCGGAAACGGAGGAGCTTGGGCATGCGCATCTTATTCACTGGCGGATCGGGCAAGGCGGGGCGGCACGCAGTGGCGTATCTCGCGGGGCAGGGGCACAGGGTGTTGAATGTCGACAGGGTGCCGCTTGGGCTGAGCGGGGTGGATGACCGGATCGCTGACATCACTGATGCGGGGCAAATGCACGATGTCATGCAGTCCTGGGCGGGCTTTGACGAAATGGAGCCCGGGACGGGTGTGCCGGCCTTTGACGCTGTCGTGCATTTCGCCGCCATTCCGCGGCTGCTGCTGACCTCTGACAACGAGTGTTACCGCGTGAATGTCATGGGGACCTACAACGTCATTGATGCCGCGCTGAAGGCGGGTATCCGCAAGATCATCTTTGCCTCCTCCGAGACGACCTACGGGATCTGTTTTGCCGATGGCGAAAGAAAGCCGCACTACCTGCCCGTCGATGAGGACCATCCGACGGTACCCGAGGACAGCTACGCCATGTCAAAGGTCGTCAACGAGGCCACGGCGCGCAGCTTTCAGGCGCGCAGCGGGGCCGACATCTACGGGCTAAGGATCAACAACGTGATCGAGCCCCATGAATACGCTAGCGATTTCCCGGGCTACGTCGAGAACCCCGATCTTCGGCGGCGTAACATCTTTGCGTATATCGATGCGCGCGATCTCGGCCAGATGGTGGAGCGATGTCTCGAGAGCGACGGGTTGGGCTACCAGATCTTCAACGTTTCGAACGATGACCCTTCGGTGGCGCTGACTTCAGCCGAGATCCGGGAGCGCTACTACGGGGGCATTCCCTGCTGCGACATGGAGGCATTTGAGACCTTCTACTCCAACAAGAAAGCGAAGGAGCTGCTGGGGTTTGCGCCCGTTCATCGCTGGAGGGAGGAGATGGAGGGATAGGCCCCTCACAAGGGTGAAGCCCCGGCCTTAAGGGCCGGGGCCGCCAAATTACATCTCGGCGAACTCTTTCTCGAGCTGGCCAATATCT
>JBCBME010000188.1:0-5431 GCA_039822945.1 Pseudomonadota bacterium | reverse complement strand
GCCTTCGCGCCTGAAAAGGTGATTGCAGTGCGCGCGGCTTGGGCGGATGCGGAGCCTGATCTTGCGATGCGCCTGATCCGGGCCACGTGGCGCGCCGCCCGTTGGCTGTCGCAGCCGGCCTCGCGCGGTCTTGCGAGCGAGCTTTTATCAAAGCCACAATACCTTGATTTGCCGCCCGAGCTTCTCGAGCATGCCCTGACGGGGGAGTTTGTCACGACGCCGGAAGGCGACACGCGGCGCAGCGAGGGCTTTCTCGAGTTCTTCGACGGCGCTGCAGGCTTTCCCTGGAAAAGTCAGGCTGAGTGGATTGCGCGGCAGCTTGCGGCACGCGCCAAGATCTCTCCCGAGGATGCCGTCGCGGCTGCCCGGCAAACGTTCCGCTCCGACATTTACCGTGCTGCCATGCAGGGCGTGGCGCACGATTTGCCGTCTGCGTCGGCCAAACTTGAGGGCGCGCTGTCTGAACCGACGGCCGTTGGCTCCACTGGCGGCCGCTTGATTCTCCCGCGGGATGCGTTCTTTGACGGGCGCATTTTCGAGCCCTCTGACCCTGCATGATCAAAGAATAAGCAACGGGACGCCACGGTATGCTGCAATTGCGAAAAAAGCTGCGAAAACACGGAAAATCGCTTCTTTGACGGATGTCTTTTGGAAATACTGATCGGAGAGCAAAGGCGCTCTCCCAGCTTTCGCCCGGAAGAACGGGCATTACCAACAGCGAAGCCGCTTCAGACCTTGGACAATCGGTCCACGGAATGAGGGCGGCTTTTTTGTTTCGGAGATCACTCGGCGCATCCTCCCGCGCCACCGTTTTGAAAGGACGACACTATGATCGCCAGGACACTTCTTGCAGCGGCCGCCACATCGGCGCTTCTCGCAGGATCCGCCTCAGCCGAGCTTCTTGATCTGGAGAAAGACGAGCTTACGTTTGGCTTCATCAAGCTG
Organism: Pseudomonadota bacterium; assembly: GCA_039822945.1. Lineage (GTDB taxonomy): Bacteria > Pseudomonadota > Alphaproteobacteria > Rhodobacterales > Rhodobacteraceae > Shimia_B. The sequence goes on along the minus strand of JBCBME010000188.1, from coordinate 4,486 downwards.
ACCGATATGGCCCCGCTCGCGGTTGCCTATGAGCAGGGCTACTTCCTCGACGAGGGCCTCTTTGTGACGCTTGAAGCGCAGGCAAACTGGAAGGTGCTGCTCGACGGTGTGATCGACGGCACGCTTGATGGCGCGCACATGCTCGCCGGTCAGCCCCTCGCGGCCACCATCGGGTACGGAACCGAGGCGCACATCATCACGCCCTTCTCCATGGATCTCAACGGGAACGGCATAACGGTGTCGAACGAGGTTTGGGAGATGATGCGCCCCAACATCCCATCGATGGATGATGGCCGCCCTGTCCACCCGATCTCGGCCTCTGCGCTGGCACCAGTGGTCGAAGACTTCAACAGCCGTGGCGAGCCCTTCAACATGGGCATGGTTTTCCCGGTCTCCACTCACAATTACGAACTGCGCTACTGGCTGGCCGCCGGTGGTCTCGAGCCGGGCTATTATTCGCCGGACAACATCTCGGGCCAGATCGGCGCGGATGTCTTTTTGTCGGTGACGCCTCCGCCGCAGATGCCAGCCACTCTCGAGGCTGGCACGATCCACGGCTACTGTGTGGGTGAGCCTTGGAACCAACAGGCCGTGTTCAAAGGGATCGGCGTCCCGGTGATTACCGACTACCAGCTCTGGAAGAACAACCCCGAGAAGGTCTTTGGCATCACCAAGGAGTTTGCCGAAGAGAACCCGAACACGACGAAGGCGGTTGTGAAGGCTCTGATCCGTGCTGCGATCTGGCTTGACGAGAACGACAACGCCAACCGTCCCGAAGCGGTCGAGATCCTGAGCCGCCCGGAATATGTGGGCGCGGATTACGAGGTGATCGCCAACTCCATGACGGGCTTCTTTGAGTTCGAGAAGGGCGACCGCCGCGACATACCGGACTTCAACGTGTTCTTCCGGTACAACGCCACCTACCCGTACTACTCGGATGCCATCTGGTACCTGACGCAGATGCGTCGCTGGGGTCAGATTGCGGAGACGAAAGACGACCAGTGGTACTACGATGTGGCGCAATCCGTGTATCGCCCCGACATCTATCTCGAGGCAGCGCGTCTTCTGGTGGATGAGGGTCTTGCGAACGAAGCGGACTTCCCCTGGGACAGCGATGGCTTCAAGGAGCCCACGCCTGCGGCCGACATCATCGACGGCATTCCCTACGACGGGCGCGCTCCGAACGCCTACCTCGAAAGCCTGCCCATCGGGCTGAAGACGGGCCAGACCGTCGTCGGCAACGAAGTGCAGGGCTAACGCTCTGAGACGGCGGGACGGACGCTCGCGCTTCGCGCGTCGCCCCGCCCGCCGTCCCTTTCATTTCTCTCCGCTCAGCGCATCTCGAGGATCCTGACATGACCGCCATCGACCCCGACAGCCTAACTCCCGAGGCCGCCCGCGAGGCGCGCAAGGAGCGGCTCTTCACCAAGATCAACGCCGCAGACAAATGGTTTCAGGTTTTGGGCCTGTCGTGGCTCACACCCGTTTTGAAGGCGGCCGCTGGGGACAACCCCAAGGCGCAGATGTCCGAGATCTGGCGTCTTCTTGGCGTGCCGCTACTGGCGATTGCCGGTTTCCTTGCCCTCTGGGCGACGCTGGCGCCGACGGTGCAAACCTCTCTTGGTGCGATCCCTGGGCCGACGCAGGTTTGGGAGCAGGCCCTCAATCTTCATGATGACGCGGTCGCCAAGGCAGAGTCCAAGGCCAAGTTTGACGCCCAGGTTGCGCAGCTCAATGAGCGCCGCGCGGAACAGGGCCGGGAGCCTGTGGAGCGGGCCTATACCGGCGCACCGAGCTACTACCAGCAGATCTGGACGTCGATCCAGACGGTTTTTTTCGGCTTCCTCATTGCGTCTGTCATTGCGATCCCGCTCGGCATTATGGCGGGTCTTTCGCCCACCGCGAACGCTGCGCTCAATCCAATTATCCAGATCTTCAAGCCGGTCTCGCCGCTCGCGTGGTTGCCGATTGTCACCATGGTGGTCTCTGCAGTTTACGTGACAAATGACGGGCTCTTCGCGAAGTCCTTCCTGAACTCGGCCATCACAGTGACCCTCTGCTCGCTTTGGCCGACGCTCATCAACACGGCGCTTGGTGTGAGCTCCATCGACAAGGATCTCGTGAACGTCTCCAAGGTGCTTAAGATGAACACCTGGACGAAGATCACAAAGCTCGTCCTGCCCTCTGCGCTGCCGCTCATCTTCACTGGCCTGCGTTTGTCGCTTGGTGTCGGTTGGATGGTTCTCATCGCGGCTGAAATGCTCGCGCAGAACCCCGGTCTCGGGAAATTTGTCTGGGACGAGTTCCAGAACGGCTCCAGCCAGTCGCTCGCGCGGATCATGGTCGCGGTGTTCACCATTGGCATCATCGGCTTCCTGCTCGACCGCCTGATGTACGCGATCCAGTCGCTCTTCACCTTCTCGAACCATCGGTGATCCCATGGCTCTCATTGAACTCAAAGACGTCTCCAAGAGCTTTGGCGAAGGCGCTGGCCGGACCGATGTTCTCAAGGACATCAACCTCAGCGTGGAGGAGGGCGAGTTTCTCGTGCTCCTCGGCTTCTCCGGCACCGGCAAGACGACGCTGATCAACCTGCTGGCTGGGCTCGAGATGCCTTCGAAGGGCAGCGTCACCTTCAAGGAAGCGCCGATCACGGGCCCAGGCCCCGAGCGCGGCGTGATCTTTCAGAGCTACTCCCTGATGCCGTGGCTCACGGTCACTGGAAACGTCAGCCTCGCGGTCGATGCGATCTTTCCGGGCATGCCGAGAGCCGAAAAGGCGGCGAAGGTCGACAAGTACGTCAACATGGTGGGGCTCGGCCACGCCACGGGCCGCCGTCCGGCGGAGCTTTCTGGTGGCATGCGCCAGCGCGTGAACGTTGCCCGCGCCCTTGCGATGAACCCCGAGGTCCTTCTGCTTGATGAGCCGCTTTCCGCGCTTGACGCTCTGACCCGCGCAAACCTCGCCGATGAGATCGAGGCTATCTGGGAGGGCGACAAGAAGACGTGCGTCCTCATCACCAATGACGTGGATGAAGCCATCGTCTTGGCTGACCGGATCATCGCCCTCAACCCCGATGGAACGCTCGGTGAGGAGTTCAAGGTCGACATTCCCCGTCCTCGGGAACGCACAGCGATGAACAACCATGAAGGGTTCAAAGCGTTGCGCGCCGATGTGACCAAGTACCTGATGGATGTGGGCATCGCGGCAAAGGTGGAGGGCACAAAGCAGCTGCCAAACGTCACGCCGATCCACGGTGTGCCGACGGCTGTCGCCAAGGCGCAGGATGGGCTGATCGAGAACCGGTTCCTCGACTTCTCGCAGCTCCACAAAGTCTACCCAACGCCAAAGGGCCCGCTCACGGTGGTCGAGGACTTTGACCTCAAGATCAACAAGGGGGAGTTCATCTCTCTGATCGGGCATTCGGGCTGCGGAAAGTCGACTGTGCTCACAATGGCAGCCGGGCTCAACGAGATCTCGAAAGGGGCGATCAAGCTCGACGGCCGCCATGTTGAGGGTGCTGATCCCGAGCGTGCCGTGGTCTTCCAGGCGCCCTCCCTCTTCCCGTGGCTATCAGCCAAGGAAAACGTCGCGATCGGGGCGGACCGGGTCTATCCAAAGGCGTCGCAGGCCGAACGCCAGGACGTGGTTGAATACTACCTTGAGCGCGTCGGTCTGGCCGATGCGATGGATAAGCCAGCCTCATCCCTCTCAAACGGGATGCAGCAGCGGGTGGGCATCGCGCGTGCCTTTGCACTTTCGCCCAAACTCCTCCTGCTTGATGAGCCCTTTGGCATGCTCGACAGCCTCACGCGCTGGGAGCTGCAGGAAGTGCTTATGGAGGTCTGGTCGCGCACGAAGGTAACTGCGATCTGCGTGACCCACGATGTCGACGAAGCGATCCTGCTCGCCGATCGCGTTGTCATGATGACGAACGGGCCACGCGCCACAATTGGGAAAATCACGAACGTGGATCTTCCCCGGCCGCGCACGCGCAAGGCGCTCCTCGAGCACCCTGATTACTACACGTACCGCCAAGAGGTGCTCGACTTCCTGGAGGAGTATGAGCACGGCGCGAAGCCCAAGCCAAAGGTGGAGCCCGCGCCAGAAGAGCCCGCGGTGGCAGCTGAGTAGTGGAGCGGCTCGTGATCATAGGCGCGGGCATGGCGGCGGGGCGGCTCCTTGAGCACCTCGTGGCCGACGACACGCGCTATGAGATCACGCTCTTTAATGCGGAGCCACGGGGCACCTACAATCGCCTCATGCTCTCTCCCGTTTTGGCGGGCGACACGACCTACGAGCAGATCATCACCCATGATGCGGACTGGTACAGGCGCCACCGCATCGCCGCCCGCCTCGGCGAGCGTGTCGAGCGGATCGATCTTACGGCGAAGGTCGTTCACGGTGCCAAAGGTCCCGTGCCCTACGACAAGCTCGTCATTGCGACTGGGTCCACGCCATTCATGATCCCTTTGCCGGGGCATGA
>JBCBME010000187.1:0-5498 GCA_039822945.1 Pseudomonadota bacterium | reverse complement strand
CTCACCTCAGATCATGGCGATTACCTTGGCGATCACTGGATGGGTGAGAAGGACCTCTTCCACGATTGCTCGGCAAGATCCGTCAGTTCATCTGGATCGCTTTCAAGGTCAAAGAGCATCGGCGCAAAGCCACCCGCGAAGTGCATGAGCTTCCAGCGCCCGTCATAGGCCATGGTGATCCGCGCATCTTCATCAGCCAGACCGAGAGATGTCGCCATGGCCGTCGCGGCGTAATCGGTCTCCGAGATTACGACGTCCCGCCACTCCGGGGGGTGGCCGTGAATCCAGGGCAGAAGCGAGCGTCCTTCAACGATGTGGCGGGGCACCGCGCCTCCTGCGGTTTCGATGAAGGTCGCCGCGAGGTCGATGGCTTCCACGAGCGCATCGCAGGTGGTGCCGCGGGTGTCGTCCGCCTCTGGGCGTGGGTCGTAGATGATCAGCGGGATCTTTGCCGAGCAATCGTGGAAGAGGTCCTTCTCACCCATCCAGTGATCGCCAAGGTAATCGCCATGATCTGAGGTGAGCACGATCATCGTGTCGTCGGCCCGGCCTGTGGCCTCCAAGTGATCAAGCAGGTGGCCCAGCTGATCATCGCATTGCTTGATGAGGCCCATATAGGCCGGGATGACCTTGGCCCGCACATCCTCCCGCTGGAATGCCTTGCCGATCTTGTTGTCCATAAAAGCCCGCATCACGGGGTGTCCCGGGGCTCTTTCCCCGTCGCCGCGGTTCGCCTTGGGAACATCGCCGGGACCATAGAGCGCGTGATAGGGGGCGGGCACGATGTAAGGCCAGTGGGGCTTGATGTAGCTGACATGGGCGAGCCAGTCGCCCTCCGCGCCGTCGATAAACCGGATCGCCTCGCGCGTGAGCCAGGGTGTCTCGCTGTCTTCCTCGCGGATGTTGGCGGGTTTGTCGCAGTTCTCAAAAAACCAGCCGGAGGCGACGTCTTCCCCGTCGAGGCCCGCATTTGCATAGTCGAGCCACGGGTTATCGCCGGGATATCCTTTTGACTTGAGGTAGGAATTGTAGGGGCTTGGCAGCGGGTCGTAGGGACCATCCGGCCCCTCGGCCCAAAGCCCATCATCGCGGATCACCGCATCAAAGCCGCACTCCGCCTGCCGCTTGCCGATGGTGCTTTCTTGCGAAATCCCAAGTCTTGCAAGGCCTTGCGTGTCGGCCTTCATGTGCGTCTTGCCGATCAGGTGACAGCCATAACCGGCCGCGCGCATGTGATCACCCAACGTCTGCTCGCCCACGCGCAGGGGATAGCCATTTCGTGCTGCCCCATGGGACGAAACATACCGGCCGGTGTAAAAGCTCATCCGCGATGAGCCGCAGATCGGGGATTGCGTATAGGCCTGCGTGAACCGCACACCCTTGGCCGCCACGCGATCAAAATTTGGCGTCTTTAGAGTGGGATGTCCGGCGCAGCTCAAGTAATCCCAGCGGAGCTGATCGTACATGATGAAGAGAATGTTCACGGGCGCGGACCCATGGTTGCCGTAAGCTTTGGCAGGCCCTCGATCGTCCCCTCAAGCACATCACCCGGCGCCACAGGGCCGACGCCCGCTGGTGTTCCCGTCATGATGATGTCGCCTGGTGCGAGATGATAGAGCGTTGAGAGATGCGCGATGATCTCCTGCACGCTCCAGATCAGGTCGGAGAGCGTCGCATCCTGACGGATTTCACCGTTCTGCGTCAGAGAGATACGTTGCGATGCGAAGGTGAAATCAGGCACGAGTGGGGTCAGCACGCACGCCGCCTCCACGTCTTTGCCGACGTCCCAGGGAAGCCCTTTCTTTCGATTGGCCTGCTGGAGATCGCGGCGCGTCATGTCGAGGCCCGCGCCGTAGCCAAAGATCAGATCCTCGGCACTGTTCTTTGAGACACGAAAGCCGGGGGCTCCTAGGGCCACCACGAGCTCGAACTCGAAATGATAGGCGTCTGTTCCCGGCGCGAAGGGCACCTCGCCGCCGCTCGCCACAACGGAGTGGTGCCCTTTCAGGAAGTAAAACGGCGCGTCCCGCTCAACCTCTGCGCCCATTTCAGCGGCATGGGCTGCATAATTGCGTCCAACGCAGAATATCCTGCGGATCGGGAAAAGCCCGCTGCCACCTTCCACGGAAAGGCGGGGCACGTCGGGGGCGGGAAAGAGGTCAGCCATACAGAGTTTGTCGTCCTTGTCACAGAGGGCCGCTTGCAGCGCCTCGGTGGGTGTCTTGATCGCGATATCGACGTCATCTTTGCTACGTCGCGCGGCTCCGTCGTACCGCATGTCGCGCCCATTGACGATGGGCCTCTCGCGTTTGCTCCGCTTGGGTTCGCTTTTCCAGCGTCGCCCGCGTCCTGCGCGAAACAAGGAAATATGAGCATTTACAGGGCGTTGAGGAGAGTGGGTGTGGCGCGCAGCCCTTCTGTGGCTGGAGCATCGACAATGGTGATGCGGCTCACTCCAGCGAGGCGCGCGATCCGCGTCAACTCCGTTGCAAGGCGGCTCGCCCGGCCGGTGCCGAGCTTCACGCCCGCCTCGGGCCAGTAGCCCTGCACGCGCAACGTATCCGCGGCACGGTCGGCTTTGAGATCGATCCGGCCCGTCAGGCGCGTGCCCTCGAGGATCGGAAAAACGTAATAGCCGTATTGCCGCTTGGCCGCTGGCACGAAGACTTCGATGGTGAAATCGAACCCGAAAAGTCGCTTCAGCCGCTTGCGGTCTCTGAGCGCCGGGTCAAACGGGCTCAGAATGCGCAGACGCGGAATGGGGTCGGGCAGGGCCTCGAGGCGCGCTTCCCAATCGGCTGGGGCGAGGGCAGGGCGCAGGCTCCCATCGGCACCTTCGACATCTATTTCGACCGTGCCTGTTGCGTCCCAGTGTTTGAGGTCGGCCTTGCCAAAGATGTCCCAAAAGGCCGAGAGTTCTGATCTCGTGGCAAAGCCGAGCCTGTCGAGGGCTGCGCGCGCCGCCCAGTCCAGGCTCTCATCGCGGTCCGTGCGGGCGTTGAGCGCTTCGGGCGGCAAAACCCGTTCGGAAAGGTCATACACCTTGGTGAAGCCACGCCGATGGCAGATTGCGAGCTCGCCCGTGCGCCAAAGGTATTCGAGCGCGGTCTTGGTGGGCTGCCAGTCCCACCAACCGCCCCCGTTCTGACGGGTACCGTCACCCACTTCGGCAGCCGTCATGGCACCGCCTTCAGAAATCCGCGCGAGCACTCGATCAAATTCGTCATGGAAGCCTTCGCGCCCCCACTTTTGCCAGCGCTCGGACAGGCGAGAGCGATCAGCATCATGCTTATGCCGCCAGTGCTTGTAAAACGCCGCCGGGATCAGTGCCGCGTCATGCGTCCACCCCTCAAACAGGGTGCGCGTCTTGGCGGCGCATGCATGCGCGGCGCCCGGTCGCAAGGAGGGCCTGCGCGACCAAAGGATGTGGTCATGGGCTTGGGCGACGATGTTGATGCTGTCGACCTGGACAAAGCCAAGCTCGGTGACGAGCGCGGCCACATCCGCCCGTGTTCCCGGCCCGGACGGTCGGGCGAGCAGGCCATGGGCCGCCAAAAAGAGCTGGCGGGCGCTGGCGTTCGAAAGGCGGGGCCGATGCGCTCCCATTCTCGTCAAATTCCTCACATTTCTTAGCAAACAGAGGCACCTAGCCGGGCCGAATCTGTCCTCGGTTAAGCGAAATTTATCCCTTCCTCCCAAATATGTCCGCAGCCCGGTGAGGATCTCCATGCGCCTACTGCAGAACATGTCCATTCGTCTGAAGCTTCCGATCATGATGATCTCGGTCGTCATGGCGACGTTGTTCCTTGCGGATTACCTGGCGCACAAGCACGCGGCCTCCTCGCTGCAGGGAATGGCAGAGACGAAGTTTTCGGCCGTCACGGATAACCGCGTCAATCAGACAGAGGCCTGGTTCGCGGATTTGAGGGGGGAGGCTCTCGCGCAGGGCGAAAACCCCTTTGTCACAACGGCGTTCCGCGCATTCCGCAAAGGTTGGACACGCACACAAGAGGCTCTGCCGGGAGAGGAGGGGCGCGTCGCGCTCCGCGGGCATTTCTCGGGGGAGCCTATGGCCACAGACGGGCTCGATCCGGTCTTTGCCTCGGCACATGATCGCTACGACACGTTCTTTCGCGGCGTCGTGCAGCGCTCTGGCTTCAAGGACGTGTTCCTCGTGACGCTCGACGGTGACGTCATCTACTCCGTCCGCAAGAGTTTCGAGTTCGCCAACAACATCGCGGATGCCCCTCTTGGCGGGACGGCGCTGGCAGATGTGTTTAACGAACTGCAGGAGAATGCAGGCGATGCTCCCGCTTATGCAGACTTTGCACCCTATGTTGGGGGGCAGTTTGATGTGGCGAGCTTCATGGGGCGACCGCTGCTCGATGCTGCCGGCACGCCCATTGGTGCCATCATCTTTCGGATCGAAGTGGACCGGATCCGCGACATCTTTCTGGATCGCTCAAATCTGGGCGAGACCGGGCAGGCGCTTCTCGTCAACGAGCAAGGGATCCTTGCGCTCGGGGACGAGGCCTTTGGCCGGGAAGGCGAAACGCTGATCTCCTCACCCGCTGTCACGCGCGCGCTTGCCGGGCTTGAAGGGAGCGTCGATATCGAAAGCGATGGGCGCGCCTACCGCGACTACTTTGCGCCCATCACGATGCTCGGCAAAGACTGGGCCATCGTCTTCCGCAAGTCCATTGAAGAGATCGCTGCGCCGGAAGTGAATATGACGCGCGACATGCTGCGCGATGGAACCGTGCTCCTGATCGTTTCCGTCATCATCTCTCTGGCTGTGGCGCGCTCGATCACATGGCCGCTGGCGACGCTGCAGAAAGCCATGGCCGCGATCCGACGGGGTGAGCCGGACAGACCCATTCCCTACCTTGATCGGCGAGATGAAGTCGGGCGCATGGCGCGGGCTCTCTCAGATTTCCGCGGCGCCATGCAGCAGAACCAAGAGCTTGCGCTGGAGAACTCCTTCAAGGGGGCGGCGTTTGAAGGGGCCTCGTCTCCACAAACGCTCATCGATCTGGACATGCGGATTGCCTATGCCAACCATGCTTTTGGTGAGCTTTTGGCCCAGCATCTTGATGCGCTGCGCACCCGGATCCCGGATTTGCGCCCATTCGATGTCGTTGGGCGATCTATCGACATGTTCCAGGAGGATCCGGAACGCGTTCGCCGGATCCTGAAAGAGCGCGATCGTTTGCCCTACCAGCTCAACCTTGCTGTTGGTGAGATCGATTTCGTTCTCACTTTCAGCGTCGTTCGCGATCAGGCTCTGAACCCGATTGGGTATGTGGTGGAATGGAAGGACGTCACTGAAGAGCGCATGCGCGAGGCCATGCTTGAGGCGATCAATACGCGCCAAGTCATGGCTGAGTTTGACATGGACGGCGCATTGACCACTGCAAACCCTGCCTTTTGCGAGCTGATGGGCGAGAGCTTTGAGGTGCTGAAGGGCCGCGCTCTGGATGATCTTCTGGCCCCAACAG
>JBCBME010000186.1:0-5547 GCA_039822945.1 Pseudomonadota bacterium | reverse complement strand
CTCTGTGAGGGCCGCCGGGTCCGTGGACGGGCCGATGAGGACGAAGTCGTTGTACATCACGGGTCGCCTGTAGAGGTAGTCACCCGCTGCGACGGCGACGGCCTCGGCCTCGGGCGCATGGGTGAGGACGGCGTCGACATCCCCGGCTGCGCCGAGGCGCAGGGCGCGGCCTGTGCCCGCGATGACGAGATCGATCCGTGCGCCCGTGGCAGCTTCGTAGGCCGGCAGCAGCACGTCCGCGAGGCCGGAGTTTTCGAACGACGTGGTGACGGCAAGGCGGAGCCGGTCAGCCGGGGCCGCGCTGGCAAGAAGGCAGACCACGAGGATGGTGAGCCACTTCATCTTTGTGCCTCCAGAAAATCTGCCGCGCCACCGGGCGGCGCTGCAAAGAACGCATCGGCGGAAATGGGGCCGAGGATGTGCCCACCCTCGAGCCAGAGGATTTCCGTGGCGAGGCGGCGGGCCTGCGCGATGCCGTGGGTGGCCATGACGACGCGCGTGCCGGCCTCTGCGCGGGCGCGCAAGATCGCCTCCATTGCGTGGACATGGGGGCCGTCGAGCGTGGCGGTGGGCTCATCGAGGAGGAGGAGCTCAGGCGCGGTAACGAGCGCGCGCGCGAGGGCGATGCGCTGCGCCTCCCCGCCAGACAGCGCGCGCGCCTCAGCCTCAAGGAGGTGCGTGATGTCGAGCGCTTCGGCCATCGCCTCAACCGGCGCGCGGGGGCGACCATGGAGGCTGAGGGGCAGCTCAAGGTTTTCGCGCACCGTGCGGCGCAGCAGGATAGGGCGCTGAAAGACAAAGGATTGGGTCAGGGGGCGGTCCCAGCTGATGCGCCCCTCGGACGGTGTCTCGAGCCCATGGAGGAGCCGGAGGAGCGAGGATTTCCCCGCGCCATTCGCCCCAAGAAGAACCGTGATCCCCTGCGGCCCGAGCGCGGTCGAGACCGACTGCAGCACCGTTTGCGCCCCCCGGCGGAAAGTGAGGTCTTCGAGGCGGACCATCACGCGGCGCGCTCGCTTTCGACCCGCGTGAGGATGTGGAGTGCGGCGCTCACCACGAGGCTGATGCCCACGAGCACGGCACCGAGCGCCACGGCGTAGCCCAGATTGCCCTTTGATGTCTCAAGCGTGATGGCCGTTGTCAGAACGCGCGTCAGGTGATCGATATTGCCGCCCACGATCAGGATTGCCCCCACCTCCCCAATCGCGCGGCCAAAGCCTGCGAGGGCAGCTGTAAGGAGCGCGCGCCGTCCGTCGCGGACAAGGATGACGAGCACCTGACGCTTACTGGCGCCGAGCGAGCGCAGGAGATCGCGGTACTCCTCCCAGAGCGTCCGCAGCGCCTGATGCGCGATGGAGGAGATGAGCGGCAGCACGATCACGACCTGCGCGAGGATCATGGCCCATGGCGTGAAGAGAAGCTCGAGAACGCCAAGGGGCCCCGACCGCGACAACAGGAGATAGAAGACGAGGCCCACCACGACCGGCGGCAGACCCATGAACGCGTTTAGCACCGCAATCGCCGCGCCGCGCCCGCGAAAGGCCGTGATCGCAAGCCAGGCCCCGAGCGGGATACCAAGCGCCGCCGCGATCACCACCGCGCTCACCGACACCAGGAGCGAGCGGCCCGTGATCTCGAGCAGGCTGGGGAGTAGGCTGACATCCATGGGAGGGGCCATGGCGCGGACGACGCCTGAAATCAAGCGCCGGGGTGGCTCTGGGGTGGCTACACGACAGGCGGAGGTTGGCGATCCCTCGAGGACTCGAACCCCGAACCTGCTGATTAGAAGTCAGCTGCTCTATCCAGTTGAGCTAAGGGACCGCTTGGTTGACCTTGAACCCGCTTTTGGGCACCCGATCAAGGCAAGAGCGGAGGTTTGAGCGTGACATTCGACGATGCATCCAAGACGGCCTTGATCGAGGCGGTGCGGGCGGCGGCCCGGGCGGAGATCCTGCCGCGGTTCCGGCGGCTGGGTGCGAGGGATCTGAAGACGAAGAGCTCGGCGCAAGACATCGTGACCGAGGCCGACACGGGCGCCGAAGCGCGGATCCGGGCGGCGGTGGCCGAGATCCTGCCCGGCGCACGCATCATCGGGGAGGAAGGGGTCGCCGCGAACCCCGCCGAGCTCGACGGGATCTCGGAGCCCGGCCTCACTGTTGTGGTGGATCCTGTCGACGGGACCTGGAATTTCGCCCGGGGTCTTTCGGTTTTCGGCACGATCCTTTCGGTGATCGACAGCGGCGAGACCGTCTTTGGTCTGCTTTACGATCCCGTGCTCGATGACTGGGTCGAGGCTGAGCTTGGCTCGGGCGCGTGGTATGTGGCGGGTGGGGAGCGGCGGCGTCTGACCCTGCCGCCGCCCCCGACACACGCCGAAATGACGGGGCTTCATGCGGCCTACGGGCTCGATGCTGCCACGTGGCAGGCCTGCACGGCGCGTCACGCGTCTTTCGGCCTTGTCACCCAGACGCGCGCCTCACTTTGGGACTACCGGTTGCTCGTAACAGGTGGCGCGGGCTTTTGTCTGAACCACCACCTCAATGTGTGGGATCACGCGGCGGGCGTGCTCGTGCTTCAGGAGGCGGGGGGGCATGCCGCGCTTTTGGGGGGCGAGCGGTACCGGCCCGCGATGCGATCTGGCCATCTGCTTTGTGCGGGGTCGGAGGCGCTCTGGCACGAGGTGGCAGAGACGTTTGCGCCGGTCATTCTTCCGCAGAAGTAAGCCCCGCCAAGGGAGGCGGGGCTGTGAGTGGTCAGTCGAGGTGTCTCATGACGACGCATGCGGGACGATGCGCTTATTGTCAGATGTCCGAGCACGCAGAGCGAGGGGTGGGTGAGTGGGCGGGCCCGGACATCTGTGCTGCTTGCCATTTCACCATAGGTTGTAATTTGACCCATAATCAATGCAAAGTTTCGCCTTCTGGTTGTTAACTTTTTGTTAACCAAATTCGCCACGCGAGGAAATGCAATGAAATCAGGGCCCTCGTCGCGCCGCCAATTTTCAGCCTCCCCCGATCTGGCGATAAAATAGTTGGAGGCAAACTTGCTCTTGAAGACACCGCAAAAGAGGGCACCTATCGGGAGGAAAGGTCTGCCCCATGCATAATAACTCTGCCGAAGCCATGCCCGCCCTGACGCACGCCCCCGCGGGCGACGTGCGCGAACGCGAAAAGCTCGAGGGCGGCCGGGCTTTTGTGATGCAGACCGAGTTTTCTCCCGCGGGCGACCAGCCCACCGCGATCAAGGAGCTGGCCTCGGGTGTGATGAGCGGCGAGCGGGATCAGGTGCTGCTGGGCGCCACCGGCACCGGCAAGACCTTCACAATGGCCAAGGTCATCGAAGAAACCCAGCGCCCCGCGATCATTCTGGCCCCGAACAAGACGCTTGCGGCCCAGCTCTATGGTGAGTTCAAGGGGTTCTTTCCCGACAACGCGGTCGAGTACTTCGTCTCCTACTACGATTACTACCAGCCTGAGGCCTACGTGCCCCGCTCGGACACCTACATCGAGAAAGAGAGCCAGATTAACGAACAGATCGACCGGATGCGCCATTCGGCGACGCGGGCGCTTCTGGAACGCGACGACGTTGTGATCGTGGCGTCGGTGTCGTGCATCTACGGTATCGGCTCGGTGGAGACCTACGGCGCGATGACGCAGGATCTCTATTCCGGGCGCGAATACGATCAGCGCAAGGTCATGGCCGATCTCGTGGCGCAGCAGTACCGGCGCAACGATCAGGCGTTTCAGCGCGGCTCCTTCCGCGTGCGGGGCGACAGCCTCGAGATCTGGCCCGCCCACCTCGAAGACCGCGCGTGGAAGCTGTCATTTTTCGGCGAAGAGCTTGAGACAATCACCGAGTTCGACCCGCTGACCGGGGAGAAGACCGACAGCTTTGAACGCATCAGGCTTTACGCCAACAGCCACTACGTCACCCCGCGCCCGACGATGAACCAGGCGGTCATCAACATCAAAAAGGAGCTCAAGCAGCGGCTCGATCAGCTGGTGAACGAGGGCAAGCTCCTGGAGGCGCAGCGGCTCGAGCAGCGCACGAATTTCGACATCGAGATGCTGGAGGCCACGGGCGTCTGCAACGGGATCGAGAACTACTCGCGTTACCTCACCGGCCGCGCGCCCGGTGAGCCGCCCCCCACCCTCTTCGAGTTCATCCCTGACAATGCCATCGTCTTTGCCGATGAGAGCCACGTGAGCGTGCCGCAGATTGGGGGCATGTATCGGGGCGACTACCGGCGCAAGTTCACGCTGGCCGAGCACGGCTTCCGGCTGCCGTCCTGCATGGATAACCGCCCGCTCAAGTTCGAGGAATGGGACGCGATGCGCCCGCAATCGGTGTTCGTGTCGGCCACGCCCGCCTCCTGGGAGATCGAGCAATCGGGCGGTGTCTTCACCGAGCAGGTGATCCGCCCCACGGGCCTTCTGGACCCGGAGGTGGAGATCCGGCCCATCGACATGCAGGTGGATGACCTTCTCGACGAGATCCGCAAAGTGGCGGCAAACGGCATGCGCGTGCTCGCCACGACCCTCACCAAACGCATGGCTGAGGACCTCACCGAATACCTCCACGAACAAGGGATCCGCGTCCGCTACATGCATTCGGACATCGACACGATCGAGCGGATCGAGATCCTGCGCGATCTGCGCCTCGGCGCGTTCGACGTGCTCGTGGGCATTAACCTTTTGCGTGAGGGCCTCGACATCCCCGAATGCGGGCTCGTGGCGATCCTCGATGCCGACAAGGAGGGATTTCTGCGCTCCGAGACCTCGCTCGTCCAGACCATCGGCCGTGCGGCGCGGAACGCGGACGGGCGCGTGATCATGTATGCCGACAAGATCACCGGCTCCATGGAGCGCGCGATGGCGGAGACGAACCGCAGGCGCGCCAAGCAGATCGCCTACAACGAGGAACACGGGATCACGCCCGAGACGGTGAAGAAGAACGTCGAGGACGTGCTCGCGGGCCTCTACAAGGGCGACGTGGACATGAACCGCGTCACCGCAAAGATCGACAACCAGCCCACCGGAGGCAACCTTCAGACCGTGCTGGAGGGGATGCGCGACGACATGCGCAAGGCCGCCGAGAACCTCGAATTCGAGGAAGCCGCGCGGCTGCGCGACGAGATCAAGCGCCTCGAGACGGTGGACCTCGTCGTCTCAGACGACCCCCTCGCCCGCCAGTATGCCGTGGAGAAAGCGGTGGACGACGCGCAAAAGGCCTCTGGCCGCAGCACCGCCGGCCGCGCAGGCCAGCGCGGCGGCAACGTCAAACGCAGAAAGCGCGGGGGCTGACGCGTCAGAAGTCGAAGATGTCGCCGAGGAACTCGCCGAAGCCCTCTTTCTTGCGGGGCTTGGCGGGGCGGTGGGCGTAGTCTGATTGGTAGCTTTGGCGTTGGGGCTGGCGCGGCTCCGGCGCGGCGGGTGGCCTCGGTTACCCGAACCTTCTCGACAACGATTGGCTGTGGGGCGGTTCGCTTGACCAAATTGCCTACACCGTGCGCCACGGGATCCGGAACGAAACGGATCCGGATGCCCT
>JBCBME010000185.1:0-5561 GCA_039822945.1 Pseudomonadota bacterium | reverse complement strand
ACAACGATATCACCTACCTCAACGGACAAGAAATCGGTCGCTACAACGGCTACAACACGCCTCGGGTCTACGATGTCTCAGCCAATGTCCTCCGCAAAGGACGTAATGTGATCGCCGTTCGGGTCGAAGATGGTGGTGGCGGTGGAGGCCAGAACCGGGGCCAGCATGCGCCGCGCGGCACGCTCTGCAGCGCGCGCGCGTGGCTCGCCGTGGGTGTTTCGGTATTCCGCATGCTCGGCCACCACGATGGCGTCATCGACGATGATCCCGAGGCACAAGATCAGAGCATAGATCGCCACGACATTGAGCGACTGCCCCGTCACCCAGATGAGCGCAAGGCCCGCCGCAAGCGCCACGGGAATGCCCGCCGCCACCCAAAGTGCCGCCGCAGGCGACAGAAAAAGAAAGAGCAGCACGAGAACGAGCGCGAGCCCGAGCGCCGCATTGTCCACAAGAAGGCCGAGGCGCTGGCGGATCTCTTCTGCGCGGTCGCGGATTAGCGTCGCCTCCACCCCGGGCGGAGCGGTGGCCAGAAAGCGGTCAAGCGCATCGTTCACCTGGGCCGCGATTTCGAGCGCGTCGCCGTCCGGCCCCCGGTCCACGGCGATGGAGACAGCCGGGCGCGCGCCGAGGAAATACGCACGACCGCTGCCCGCCTCGGTGACATCGATTGTCACCAGCTCTGCGAGGGGCACGGGGCCCGCATCCGTAGGCACGCTCACGCGGCTGAGTGCGTCTGGCCCTTCAGCGCCAGCGCCCACAAAAAGACGCGCGGCCTCACCGCTGAGACGCCCCGCACCGCTCTGGCGCGCGGCAGCCTCCACTGCGCTCGCGATGTCTGTGAGGGTCAGATCGTAAAAGTCGAGTGCTGCGGGATCCGCGATGAGCGCCGTGGCCGGGGCCGTGCTACCGCGCAGGCGCGCGCCCTGCACCCCGGATCGCGCCAATTCGAGCAGGAAATCCTCCCCCAGCGTCTCGAGCTGCGAGCGGCTCAGATCGGCCGAGAGGATGACGTCGAGCACCCTGTCGCGCCAGCCCGAGCGCCGCAGTTGCGGCTCTTCTGCACCCGTGGGCAGAGCACTCAGCGGAGGGAGCGCACGGGTCACGTCATCAGCGGCGCGCGCCATGTCCCAGCCCGGCGCAAACGTGACTTCGATAAACGCGCGCCCATCGCGGGCCACCGTGCTCACTCCCGCGGCACCTGGCAGGGCCAGCAGCGTTGGCACAAGGGGCGCAACGAGCGTCTCATCCACCCGCGCCGAGGGCGCGTCGGGCCAGCGCAGCGTGACATCAATTTCTTCCACCACCACGTCGGGCAGGTATTGCACGCGAAGCCCAGAGGCCGCCCAGAGGCCCGCCGCGACGAGCGCCACGAGAAGCAGATTGGCCGCCGTGCCGTGGCGCGCGAAGAAGGACAGGAGGCGCATCAGCCCGCAGTGGACGGCGCAAACGCGCCCGCCGTGTCTTCGCTCCCGCCGCGCGGGTCGATCTGGAGGCCCGCACCAAGCCGCGGCGTGCGCGTGACCACATAGGTCAGTGGCTCGGACGGCGCCGCGATGACGACGGTATCACCGACACGGCGCAGCACCTCGAGCGCCACGTCTTCCAGCAGATCACCCGCGCCCAGCAGGAGCGCGCGCCCCTCTGCATCGACCGCGCTGGCGGGAAGGATGGCCACGTCTGACAAGACCGGCTCCTCAATCGCAAAAGCGAGGCGATCGCCGGGCAGAAGACAGCCGCAGGGGTCAGCCGTGATGGCCGCGGTGAGGACAAGCTGCGGCGTCTCATCGCCGGAAAGCCCCTGCCCCGTCACTCGGGCCTCAAACGAACGACCGTCCCCAAAGCGCGTGAGATCGACGGTCTGGCCCATGCCCGCGCCCAGACGCGCACGCTCCGTGGGGCTCAGAAGAAGAGAGAGCGTCAGGCGCGTTTCATCGATGACGGCACCCACGCCTTGACCCGCCATAAGCCGCGCTCCTCGCACGGGCACCGGGCCACGGAATGTACCCGCGATCGGTGCCGAGAGCCGCAGCCCCTCCAGCGTGGTTTCTGCAGCTGCGACGCCCTGCATCGCCCCATCCCTGTCGAGGGCGGCAGCGCGTGCTTCCGCCTCAAGGCTCGCGCGCTCGGCCTCGGCCCCCGCCAATGCGCCCTCGGCGGATAGAAGCGAGAGGCGGACGCTATCGCGCTGCTGCTCAGTGCCGCCACCGCGCGACCGCAGATCATCAATCCGGCCAAGCTCCGCCTGCCGCAGCGCCAGCGCTTCGCGTTCACGGGCGATGGTTCCCGCGGTCTCCGCGAGACGGCGAGCGACATTTTCCATCTCCGCCTCTGCGCGGGCGAGCGTGAGCCTTGCATCTGCGAGCGCGCGCTCGGCCGCCGTGGGATCAAGGCGCAGGATCTCTTCCCCAGCCTCAAGGTGCGTGCCGTCTTCGAGCTCGGGCGCCACCGCCGCGATGAGCCCGGCCTCCGGCAAGGACAGCTCCACACGGCGAAGCGCCTCGGCGGTGGCAAACCCTGTGATCTGGCCCTGAAACTCTGTCACTTGCGTTTGAGCGACCGCCACAACCGGCAACCGCCCCTGCCGGGCAGGCGCGCGGCGGGGTTCGCCCGCGGCCTCAACCGGTGCAAGTGCGGTGCGAAGGTTCCACGCCTGATGGCTCAAAAAGCCCAGCGCGAGCAGCGTGAGCCAGACCGTAACGGCAAGGCGGGCAATGAGGCGCACTTACGGCTCCTTTAGAAGCATGTGGCAGACACATAAGCATACGGTGCGCGGGAGGCCGGTCAAATCTCGGTGTGGGCGGATTTGACCGCGAAGGACCCGCGCGGTGTTGACGCAGGCGCAGCGCGACCCAAATGGCAGTCTACTTTGGAACAGGACGACATGACGCGGCTTGAGATCGGTCTGATGGCGTGCAGCGACACCGCACGCAGGAGCATTTCGGGACGCCGCGCGCCATGAGCGAGCCGGCCTCCTCGACAGCTGGAAACGGGATCATCGGCCTTTTGCCCGTGGCCTTGGCTGCTGCGCTTTTCGCTTGGTTCACCACGTTCATTCCAGCCGTGGCTGCGGGAGAGACCGTGCGGCTCGTCTGGGACTGGGTCCCGTCGCTTTCCATCGCGCTCAGCTTTGTCATCGACGGTCTGTCGCTGACTTTCGCGCTCCTGATCAGCGGGATCGGCACGCTCGTCTTCCTTTACTCCAACACCTATCTTGCTGGTTACAAACAGTTTAACCGGTTCATCCTGTTCCTGACGGCCTTCATGCTGGCGATGCTCGGCCTCGTGCTCGCAGACAATCTCATCGCGCTTTTTGTCTTTTGGGAGCTGACGACGATCACCTCCTACCTGCTCATCGGGTTTGGCCATGAGACGTCGAATGGCCGCCGCTCGGCGCTTCAGGCGCTCTTTGTTACGGGCGCGGGCGCGCTGGCGCTCTTGGCGGGTCTCATCCTGATCGGGCTCGAGGCGGGGACCTTCGAGATCTCAGAGATCCTTGCCCAGGGCGGGCTGCAGGACAGCGACATGTATGTCCCGATCCTGATCCTATTTCTGGCGGGTTGTTTCACGAAGTCCGCGCAGTTCCCGTTCCACTTCTGGCTGCCCAACGCCATGGCCGCGCCCACGCCGGTCTCAGCCTTTCTGCACTCGGCCACGATGGTCAAGGCAGGCGTCTACCTGATGGCGCGGATGTATCCGGGGCTCTCGGGAACCGAGGCCTGGATCTGGACGCTGACAATCGCGGGCGGCTTTACCACGGTCTTCGCCTCCTTCCTGGCGGTCAAACAAACCGATCTGAAGCAGGCGCTTGCCTACACCACGCTCATGGCGCTTGGCACGCTTACGCTCATGCTGGGCCAGTCTGGCGGCTACGCGATGACAGCCTTCGTGACCTTTCTGATCACGCACTCGCTCTACAAAGCGTCGCTCTTTCTCATGATCGGCTGCGTGGATTACGGGACGGGTACGCGGGAGGCTGACGTGCTGGGCGGGCTGGCCAAGGCCATGCCCTTCACCGCGCTGACGGCAGGGCTTGCGGCGCTTTCCATGGCGGGTCTGCCCCCGTTTGTGGGATTCATTGCCAAGGAGCTCGCTTATGCTGGTTCGCTCGAGGTGCCCTCCTCCACGCTGGTGGTGGCCGGGGCCTCGCTCGCTGCCAATGCGCTGATGTTTGCGGTGGCGGGGATCGTCGCCTTCAAGCCCTTCTGGCGCGAGGCAGGCCGGGAGACGCCGCGCCCACCGGCGGAGGCGCGCTGGCCGATGCTTCTTGGCCCGCTTCTTCTTGCGACGCTCGGGCTCCTCTTTGGCCTCGCGCCGGGGCTCATCCAGAGCACTCTGGTGAACCCCACGGTGCAGGGCCTCATGGGCGAGGCTGCGGATCCCAAAACGCTGAAGCTCTGGGCTGGCGTGAACGTCCCGCTTTTCCTGTCGCTGGCCACGTTTGGCATCGGTTTCGTGCTCTACCTCGTCCACTTGCCGCTCCGCGCCGCGCTCAATGGCATGGCGCAGGGTCTGCCGAACTTCGACAGCATGTGGGACAAGTTCCTCGTGGGGCTCAAAGGCTTTGCCGCGCTGCAGACGCGCATCATCCAGCCGGGTGTCCTGCGGATCTACGTGGCACTGACATTTGCCACTGTCCTTGTGGCGATTGGCGGCACGCTGCTGATCAAGGACGCGCTGCCCTCCGCGCCGGATATCACCGATGTCACGTGGGAGAACTGGGCGCTCGTGGCGCTCCTGATCGTCGGGTCGGTGCTGACCTGTCTCACACGCTCTCGCATCACGGCCATGGCCGCGCTCGGGGTTGTGGGGATCGGGGTTGCCATCCTCTTCATCACCTTCAGCGCGCCTGACGTGGCCATCACCCAGCTTCTGGTGGAGACGCTGGTGATCGTGCTCGTCGCGGTCGCGCTCCTGCGGCTTCCGACGTTGCGGCTCGACAGCGATCAGAGCTTCCGCCCCTTCCACGCGGTCCTGTCAGGCGCTCTCGGCCTGACGGTGACGCTCGTGCTGCTGGCTGTTCTCGAAAGCCCGCTTGATCTGCGCCTGACCAATTATTTTGAAGCGACGAGCTGGCCCGAAGCCTTTGGCCGCAACATCGTCAACGTCATACTCGTTGATTTCCGCGCGCTCGACACGTTCGGCGAAATCGCAGTCGTCGTGGTCGCGGCGCTTTCGGCCTATGCGCTCCTAAGGACCACGAGCGAAAGGAGGGACCCGTGAAGTCGATCATCCTCCGGGCGGGGACGCGGTACCTCGCGGGGCTTTTGCTGCTCTTTTCGGTCTACATGCTTTTGCGCGGCCACAATGAGCCGGGCGGCGGCTTTATCGGCGGGCTGATCGGCTCGACGGCCTTCGTGCTCTACGCCATCGCGTGCGGCACGAAGGATGCGCGCAAGGCGCTGCGCCTGTCGCCCCAGAACATCGCCATGGCCGGGCTCGGGATCGCGCTCCTTGCGGGCCTGATGGCTGCGTTCTTTGGCGACGCGCTTTTCACCGGGCAGTGGTATTTCATGGGCGCCGACAAGAGTGACCCTGACGACAAGGGGCTGCCGCTCTCC
>JBCBME010000184.1:0-5588 GCA_039822945.1 Pseudomonadota bacterium | reverse complement strand
CGAGGCTTTTTCGGAGCCCGGCCTTTCCGGCGGGATCGGGCCCAGGCTATATCAATTCAGCCGCCCTCATCGAAGGCCCCGCAGACCCCGAAGAGATGCTGGCCCTTTTGCACAAGGTGGAAAACGACCTCGGGCGCGAGCGCGCCGGGCGCTGGGGCGCACGGGTCATCGATCTCGATCTATTGGCCACGGGCGATGAGATCGTGCCGGATACCGCGACATATGAGGTTTGGAACGCGCTTCCGCTTGCGGCGCAGCAGACCCAGACACCCGATGAGCTCATCCTGCCGCATCCCCGGCTGCATGAGCGGGCGTTCGTGCTTGTCCCGCTACTCGATGTCGCGCCTGACTGGCGCCATCCCGTGCTGGGGCAGACGGTGCGCGAGATGCATGATGGCTTGGCCGAAGCCGATCGCGCCGCGGTCGTGCCGGTCTAGCTTTCTCCTTGCACTTTCATGCTTGACAGCCTATCTCGCACCTTCACCACAGACAGATTGGAGCGTCCATGGCCCGCGTCACCGTCGAAGATTGCGTTGATAAAGTTCCCAACCGGTTCGAGCTTGTGATGCTTGCAGCCCACCGGGCGCGTGAGATCAGCTCTGGCGCCGCCATCACCGTGGACCGCGACAACGACAAAAACCCCGTCGTGAGCCTGCGTGAGATCGCCGACGAGACGCAAAGCGCCGAAGAGCTGCGCGAGCGTCTGATCGAATCGAACCAGACCCAGATCGAGATCGACGAGCCCGAGGACGACAGCATGTCGCTCCTCATGGGGGCCGAGCAGGACAAGCCTGCCGATGACGACCTCAACGACGAAAAGCTTCTGCGCGCGCTCATGGAAGCGCAGGGCCAGAAGTAACGTGCCATGGCGCTGGACCTTGCTGGGCCACAGGTCCTTCTAGACCGCGTCCACGCTTACAACCCCCGCGCCGATGGGGCCTTCATCGCGAAGGCCTATGACTTTGGCAAAGAGATGCATGACGGGCAGGTTCGCCGCTCGGGCGAGCCCTACTTCACGCATCCCGTCGCGGTGGCCGAGATCCTGGCCGAGCAAAAGCTCGACGACACCACCATCGTCACAGCACTCCTGCACGACACCGTCGAAGACACCCGCGCGAGCTACAGCCAGGTCGCCGAGCAGTTCGGCACTGAGATCGCCGAACTCGTGGACGGCGTCACAAAGCTTACGCAGCTCCAGCTGTCGTCCACCGAGACGAAACAGGCCGAGAACTTTCGCAAGCTCTTCATGGCCACAAGCCGCGATATCCGCGTCGTGCTCGTCAAGCTCGCGGATCGTCTCCACAACATGCGCACGCTGCGCTCCATGCCCACGGAAAAGCAGAACCAGAAGGCGCGCGAGACGATGGATATCTACGCGCCGCTCGCGGGCCGCATGGGCATGCAATCCATGCGCGAGGAGCTCGAAGACCTCGCCTTCATCGTGCTCAACCCCGAGGCCCGCCACTCCGTCATCCGCCGCTTCATCAAGCTCCAGAAGGAGACCGGTGATGTGATGACCGCCATCATCGGCGACATCGACCACGAGATGGACAAGGCCAGCATCACAGCCGAGGTCATCGGGCGCGCGAAAAAGCCCTACTCGATCTGGCGCAAGATGCAGGTGAAAAACCTCAGCTTTTCGCGCCTCTCAGACATCTACGGCTTTCGCGTGATCGTGGAGAGCGAGGCCGACTGCTACCGCGCGCTGGGCGCCATCCACCAGCGTTGGCGCGCCGTCCCCGGCCGCTTCAAGGATTACATCAGCCAGCCCAAGGAAAACGGCTACCGTTCGCTCCACACCACCGTCTCGGGCCGCAATGGTCGGACGGTGGAGGTCCAGATCCGCACCCACGAGATGCACGAGGTGGCGGAATCGGGCGTGGCGGCCACGTGGTCCTACCGCGACGGGGAGCGGGTCGAGAACCGCTTTGCCGTCGATCCCGCCCTCTGGATGGAGCGGCTGAGCGAGCATTTCAACGAAGACGCCGATGACGAGGATTTTCTCGAGGCCGTAAAGCTCGAGATGTATTCCGACCAGGTCTTCTGCTTCACACCGAAGGGCGACGTGATCCGCCTGCCCAAGGGCGCGACACCGCTCGATTTTGCCTACGCGGTGCACACGCGCATCGGCAACCAGACCGTCTCGGCCAAGGTCGACGGCATCCGCGTGCCGCTCTGGACCCGTCTGAAGAACGGCCAAAGCGTGGAAATCATCACCGCAGAGGGCCAGCGCCCGCAGGCCACCTGGGTCGATATCGCCTCCACCGGCCGCGCGAAATCGGCGATCCGCCGGTCGCTCAGGGAAGAAGACCGCGCGCGCTTTATCAAGTTGGGCCGTGAGCTGACGCGCACGAGCTTTGAGGCCGTGGGCAAGGCGCCTACGCAAAAGGCGCTGCGTATGGCCGCCAAATCGCTCGGGATCGAGAGCGCCGAAGAGATGCTCGCCCGGATCGGCGCCTCCGAGGTTGCCTCGCGCGACGTGGTGCGGGCCGTCTATCCTGATCTGGCCCCTCAGCCGCACAAAGAGATCGATCCCGCCGCCGCCGTCATCGGCCTCGACGCCGATCAAAGCTTTCTGCGCGCGCCCTGCTGTCAGCCGGTCCCGGGGGAGCGCATCGTGGGCATCACCTACCGCGGCAAGGGCGTCGTCGTGCACGCCATCGACTGCGTGAACATGGAGAAATACGAGGACGAGCCGGAGCGCTGGATCGACCTGCGCTGGCAGGAAGGACGCCATGGCCTGTCCAACACCGTGAGCGTTGAAGTGACCATTTCCAACGACGCCGGTGTCCTCGGGAGCATCTGCACACTGATTGGTGAGCAGAAAGCGAACATTTCTGACCTCACTTTTCTCGACAAAAAGCCCGATTTCTATCGTCTCGTCATAGATATCGACCTACGTGATCAAGAGCACTTACATGCGGTCATGACGGTTCTGGAGGCCGACGCAAATGTCGCCGGGGTGAGCCGCTACCGTGATCCATCGCGCTTGACCTCTGGGGCGGAAAAGGCGCAAGCGCCGTGACAGACGAAAGGGGCCGTATTGGTCTTCAAGAGACGTGAAAAGCTGAGCTTCCTGCGCCGGGTGAGGGACTTCCTTTATCCGCAAGGCGGCTGGATGCGCGCGTTCTCCTACGTCAAGCTCCGCCTGCACCGTCTTCCCGACAGTCCCGAAAAGATCGCCCGGGGCATCTGGGCGGGTGTTTTTACCGCGTTCACGCCGTTCTACGGGCTGCATTTTGTGATCTCGCTGGCGCTGGCCTTTGCCATGCGCGGCAACATCCTCGCGGCCCTTCTGGCGACGTTCTTTGGCAACCCGCTCACCTATGTGCCCATCGGGGTCGTTGCGCTCCAGACCGGCTACTTCATGCTGGGCATCCGCCCAGGCAAGGATATCGAGCGCTCGCTCGCTGGGCAGTTTGCGGATGCGGCGAGTGATCTGTGGCACAACTTCCTCGCTATCTTCACCGATGACGTGGCGCGCTGGGGCGGGCTCATCAAATTCTGGGATGACGTCTTTTTCCCCTATCTCATCGGCGGCATCGTTCCGGGCATCATCGCGGCGTCGGTCTGTTACTACCTTTCGGTTCCCGTCATCCGCGCCTATCAGAACCGCAGGAGAGGCCGCATTCGTGAAAAGCTGGCCGAGATGAAGCACAAGGCCAATCTCAAGGCGGTCACGAAGAAACCAAAAAGCCAGGAGGGCTCGTAATGGCGCTGCCGTATCAGCGTTTGGGCGTGAACATCGATCATGTGGCCACGGTGCGTAATGCGCGCGGCGGGGCCTATCCGGATCCGCTGCGGGCCGCCAAGCTCGCTGAAGAGGCGGGGGCCGATGGCATTACCGCGCATCTGCGCGAAGATCGCCGTCACATCGGGGACGCCGATATCGAGGGGCTGATGGATATCCTCACCGTGCCGCTCAATTTCGAAATGGCCGCCACCGAGGAGATGCAAAAGATCGCGCTGCGCCACAAACCCCACGCCGTCTGCATCGTGCCCGAAAAGCGCGAGGAGCGGACGACCGAGGGCGGGCTTGAGGTGGCGCGCGACGAAAACCGCCTCGCCCATTACATTGCGCCCCTGCGGGATGCAGGCTGCCGCGTGTCGATCTTCATCGCCGCCGACAGCCGCCAGATCGAGGCCGCGCACCGTATCGGCGCACAGGTGATCGAGCTCCATACCGGGGCGTATTGCGACGCGATCTCTGACGGGGATCTCGCCACCCGCGATCGGGAGCTTGCCGCCCTCACCGAGATGGCAACCTTTGCCCATTCGCTGGGGCTCGAGGTCCATGCCGGGCACGGTCTGACCTATGACAACGTCTCGCCCGTGGCGGCTTTGCCCGAGGTGGCCGAGCTCAATATCGGGCATTTCGTGATCGGTGAGGCGATCTTCCGCGGCCTGAAGCCTGCCATTCAGGAAATGCGACGCCTCATGGACACGGCGCGCGCAGGCGTCGCTGCATGAAGGTCAATCTGACGCGCTACGCGCTCTGGTACACCGGCGGCTCGCTCGTGGTGCTCACATTCGTGCTGATCTTTCAGCAGGCCTTCGGGGTCATGTTGGGCTCGGCCTTTGTCCCGATCCTGCCCGCCATGGTGGCTGCCATGGTCGAGGGCTCGAAATGGGCCAAGGAAAACAGCGAGCCTGTCCCCGCACCCTGGAAGGACGCGCTCGGCATGACGGGTGTGGCCGTGGGCGTGACCGCCTTTCTCATCATCGCAACGTCGCTGTCGACGATGAATATGGGGCTCGAGGGGCTGCGCGTGATGGTGCTCCTCATGGTGGTTTACTCGGCCTTCTGGATCATCACCAACCGTCTCTTCCTCGCCATGGGAGCCCGCAATGAATGGGCCAGTCAGAACCGCCGCGGTTCTTAGCCTGCTGGCGGCCCCGGCCGCCGCGCAGGAGGTCAGCCCATGTGACTGGCGTACCCAAGCCGCCGCGATCGTCGAGCCGTGGGAGAAGCACACCCGGACCTTTGGCAGCGGGGCCGTGCGCCTCGCCCTCATGGATGTGGTGGAGCCTGCCGCCGGGGCCTTTCACCTCATGATCCTCTCACCCCCGTTTGATGAGCTGGGCACACGTCAGTGCCGCGCGCTCAGCTTTGAGGGGTCCATGGGCTTTGCGGGCATAGATTTTCCGCGCCTCACGGCGAGCTATGACCCCGCGCAGGGCCTGATATGGGAGGTGCCCGTCAGCATCATCGACCCAGCCTCAGGCGGCATCGCGCCGCGCGCCCTGCGCTTTGTGCTCAACCAGGCCACGGGCGCGTTGCGGGCGGAGTTCTTCTGACATGCGCCTCGCTGTTCTGGTGCTGGGGCTCGCCCTGGCGCTCTTTTCCCTGTGGCAGATCGAGGGCAAGCGCCCGAGCGCGGAGGTGACCCGCACCACCGTGGGCACGACCCCCATCACCGAATGGCGCGTGGCAGATCCCATCGCCACCATCGTTGTCGCCCACGGCTTTGCTGGCTCCCGCCCCCTCATGAACGCCTTTTCCTGGACGCTGGCGGGCGCGGGCTATGATGTCGTCGCTTTCGACTTCGAGGGGCACGGCACCAACCCCGTCCCCATGCAGGGGGACG
>JBCBME010000183.1:0-5616 GCA_039822945.1 Pseudomonadota bacterium | reverse complement strand
AGCTCGCCGCGGTCGAGCCAGACGCCGCGGCATTTCGGGCAGTAGTCTATTTCGACGCCGCTGCGATCGGCCATCTTCAACAGGGTTCCATCGATGGGGCAGTGCACGGCGCGTCCTCCTCTGGCGGCTATGACCTCCAGATAAGGGGGGATCTCGGGCCCTCAAGATTGTCACGGGCGCGAGGTGTCTGCCATTTCTATCAAAATCAGGCGTTAACCTCTCGTTAACTAAGATGAACGAAGCCTGTCGCCATGCGTGGCCTCCTTTTCCTGCTCATGGTTTTGCCGGTGATGGCGCAGGGCGGCGCGTGGCCGCGCGGTGAGGGTCAGGCCTTTCTATCGTTCGCGCTGGAGGGCTCTGACGACGGGATCATTGCGACGGCGTTTGCGGAATTCGGGCTCACCGAGCAGCTGACCTTCGGGCTTGATGCGGTCACATCTTTTGAGGATGACAGCGCCACTTTCATCGCCTTTGCGCGCTACTCGTTTCCTGCGCGGGGGCCCCATGTCTTTGCCGTCTCCGGCGGGCTCGGGGCCGAGTACCGGGTCGATACGCGGGAGGAACAGCTGACGCCGAGCGGGCCGGTCACGCTCGTGGATGACCCGAAGCTCGGCGGATTTCTACGGGCCGGGCTGCATTACGGGCGGGGGTTTGAGAACGGGTGGTTTGCGCTCGATGCGAGCCACGATTGGGGCACGCTGGAAAGCGACACGACACCCGCCAGGCCCGATGTCGAGATCTCACGCACGAAGCTCGACGCGACGCTGGGATACCGTCTGAGTGATGAGTTTGCAGTCATCGGGCAGGCCTTTCTCTTTCGAGATCAGTTCGGCACGCTGCGCTCCGCCTTTCTTGGTGGGATCTTTGAGCGGGGGGCCTATTCGCTTGAGGTGGGTGTCAAACAGAGCTTTGACACGGGCGATACCGCGCTCAAGCTCGGGGTCTGGCGGCAGTTCTGACATGAAAAAAGGCGCCGTTGACCGACGCCTTTTCCAGGAATTCGTGAGTGGGCTTAGCCGACCGTGGCCACGCATGTGCTCTGCGCGGTATCCCAGACCTCGCCTGCGGCGCAGCTGGCCACGACGGGCTCGCTGATGGCGGCCGTGGCGGTCGAGTGCATGTAGTCGCCGCCGCACATGGCCTGCGCGGAAAGCGGTGCCGCCAGAACGGTTGCAAAGGCGAGGAACTTCAATGTCTTCATTGGTCGTGTCTCCTGTTGCTTGTGGTATCGAGAATGACGCGGCTTGACGCTAAGTCAACGAGGTGTGGCGAATTGTGTGCATCAATGCCCGTCTAAGCACGGATCTGCATGTTTGCTGCGCATTTCGGCGGGCGCTACCAGTGACGTGTGCCCGGTGCGCCTTTGACGATGCCTGTGAGGTTTGATGTCACCCAGCCTCCATAGAAGTCGCCGGGCTGTGCCGTCACTTCGAGCCCGTCGACAGAGGCTTTGTCGAGCGCGGCGGGGTAGATCGAGACATAGTCCTTGATCGGCGCAAAAGACGGCGTCGGGCGCGGATAGCTCCAAGCCACGCGCGGCAAAAGCGTGCCACCGATCTTGAGGCTCCAATACGTGGCCTGCCCTTTCCATTCGCACATGGAGCGGCCCGTGGCGGGCACGAGCTCCGCTGCGATCGCTGACGGCGGAAAGTAGTAGGTGGGTGCGTGGTGGGTCTCGCACACACGCCAGGCGGCCTCGGTCTCAAGGATGACAGTGCCCGCCGCCTCGGCCCGGATCCGGTAGGGTGCGGGTTCAAGAAGGGGCGGACGCGGGTAGGATTGCACATCTTCGGTTTTCAACATGGCGGTCAGGTAGCGCGAGCGCCCTATCTGTCAGCCATGCGCATGATCCTTCTTCCCGCCTTCTTCCTTGCTGCGAGCCCTGTTGCGGCGTGGGACTTCACCCCCGGCCTGCCCTGCATTCTGTCGCAGACGGATGCGCCGCTCGAAGTGACCCTCACCCATGATCCGAGTGCCCCGCTCTATTCCATCACGCTGAGGCGGGCGGAGCCGTGGCCCACTGGTGGGATTTTTTCGATCTCGTTCGCAGGCGGTCAGACCATCACCACCAATCGTCAGGTGCTGAGCGAGGGAGGTCTGGCGCTCACCGTAACGGATCGGGGATTTGGGAATGTTCTCGTGGGGATGGTCAGGTCGCCCTTCGCGACGGCGCGGCTGGGCGACGTCGAAGAGGAGTTCTCGCTTGAGGGGGCCGCCGAGCCGGTGCTTGCCTTTGAAGCCTGCGAGCCGCTCGCCGCAGCGTGAGCGCTGCCCCTTCGCGATTGACACAGCCTCACCAGCCGTCAGGTATGCGCCATGGAGAAAAAGAACCCCTTCCACGAGGTCAATGACGAGGCGCGCGAGATGATGGCGCGCCTTTTGTCAGAGAGCCACGCGGCCCTCGCGGTCATCGATCCGGACACGGGTGTGCCGCAGGTCACGCGGATCGGGTTCACGTGGCTTGAGGGGCAGGCCTTCACGCTGATTTCCACGCTCTCGACACACACTGCGGCGCTGGCGGCCAATCCCGCCTGCGGGCTCCTGGTGGGGACGCCCGAGGACAAAGGCGATCCTCTGACCCACCCGCGGCTGAGCCTGGAGGCGCGCGCCATTCAAGACGACAAGGATGCCTGGCGCGACCGCTATCTCGCCGCGCGACCGAAGACGAAGCTCTACTACGATTTCACAGATTTCGGCCTCGTGCGCTTTGATATCACCGGGGGTCTTTTGAACGGCGGCTTTGGGAAGGCCTTCAAGCTCACACCCGCGGATCTGCCACGCGCGTGAAAACGCCGCCGGGCATGACACCCGGCGGCGCTCCAGGGTCAGGAGGATGGGATTAGTCGGGCCGGTCCATCCGTCCTGTGATGAAAATGCGGCCCGTGCAGGCACGCGGCCACGTCACCCGCGCCTGGCTCGACTCGGGCCCCTGCTGGACAGACACGAAG
This sequence comes from Pseudomonadota bacterium, assembly GCA_039822945.1. Classification (GTDB taxonomy): domain Bacteria; phylum Pseudomonadota; class Alphaproteobacteria; order Rhodobacterales; family Rhodobacteraceae; genus Shimia_B. Next base: position 2,668 of record JBCBME010000183.1, on the reverse strand, counting down.
GGGAACTCGGTGACGCGCGTGCCGCCGCTGTCATTGATCCCGCCCACTGCAACGAGCCCCTCGACGTGACGCAGACGGCCACCGAAGGGCAGACGCGGTGCGAATTCGACGTTCCAGAAGACTTCGGGCGAGTTCTGATCGTAGGTGATCTTGAGCGGGTTCTGTGTGTAGACCGTCACCCCATCGTAGGTGTTGCCTTCCCAGGTAACGTTGCGCATCAGCCCATAGTCGAAATCGGCAAACGACGTGTCCACACCATCAACCCGGTCGATGGAACCGTTGAGCGCTTTGAAGACGTTGCCAATCACAGACATCCCACGGATGAAGAAGTTGGACCCGTAGGGCTTCATCACGATGAAGTTGAACCACGGTGCTACGTCATTGGCGGTGAACGAGTTGCCCGTGATGGTCAGCGCGCCAAAGGGCAGCTGGTTGGCGAAATCGGGGTCCGCCTCGTACTCATTCGTCCATTCGAGGAAGCTGTTGTCGAGGTAGTTGCCGGTGACCAGCGCCTTCGGATTGGTCCGGGCGAAGATCAAGCCCGCTGTGCGGATGCCGTCTGCCACATCGTCGTCCTGGAACCAGTGGTTGCCGTTGAAGAGGGCGCCACCGCCGCCCACGAACCCGAAGTGCTTGAAGCGGACCACCCGATTGTCGCGGATCTTGATGTCATTGGCGTTGCTGTTGAAGCCAATGGTGGTGCGCTGGCTGACGGGCAGCGGCGCATCATCGGAGAAGAAGTTGCAGCGGTCGATCATCATGCCCTGGCAGCCGCCCCCCGCGCTGGTGATGCCGCGCTGTTTAGGCCGGGTGATGTAGCAATCCCGGATCTGAAAGATCATGCCGTCGAGCGGCAGCATGATTGCACTGCCAATGCCGCCGCACTGGAAGTCGATCCCGTCGAGGCTGAACTGGTTGAGGTTGTCGAAACCAATGAAATCAAACGCGTATTTGAAGCGCGTGAAGGTGAAGGTCTGCGAACCATTCGCCCCATAGAGAGACTGCGAGATCGTCAGGGTCTGGGCAGCCACGTTCTTGGCGCTGACATAGATCTCGCGGCCCACGCCCGCGCCCTCAACGAGGGAACCCACCTCGACATTGGCCACGTTCGTGACATTGGTGAGCGTCTTGGGGTTGGCATCGCTGTAGGAGGCTTGCGAGGTCACCACGGTCGGATCCCAAGCCGGCGAGGGATCGAGCTGGATCTGCCCGTTGCGCACCACGCGGCGCGTGGCAAACACAGTGCGGTTCACGACAGCTGCCTGCATGTCGAGCGGCTCGGTCAGCCGGATCCGGCGGCCGTTGAGGTCGAGGCTCTCGTGATCGGAGAAGTCCATCAGCACCTGAAAGGCCTTTTTGAAAGCCAGAACCTCGTCGCCGAACGCGTCCTGATAGTTGGCGAGGTCAAAGTTCTTCAGAAGGAGGAACTTGGCCGCATCAGGCATCGTAACCGTGCCCTCAAACCGCACGCGGTTTGCGAAAGTGACGTCGGAGCCAAGGAAATACGTTCCCGCGGGCACGAAGACCTCCCGGCCCTGCGCGGCCGCGTCTGCTGCCGCAAAGGCCGCGGCGTCGTCCGTGGAGCCGTCGCCGATGGCACCGTAATCCACCACGTTCACAGCGCCAAGGTTTTCAGAGAGGAACGCGCTCGAGATGTCGACCACCTCGATGTCATCGACCCGAACGATCGCGCCGTTCGCACCGGTGAAGTCGATGCCAACATGACCATAAAGCGCCGTCGGGCCCCAAGGCATGTCGACCCCGCCGCGGGCACCGGTGCCGATGATGGCGGTCACTTCGACGACTTCGCCGTAGGTATCAAGGAGCGTTGACGGCCCCGTTTGCACCACACCGGGGACGTTTGTGCCGCCCGCGCGCCCGGCCCATGCGGCCACGCGAACAGACGGGAAGGTCCCGCTCAGGCACTTCACCCGGGCACGCACCTGAATGTAGCAGCCCGGAAGGATCGGCGTTTCACCGGTATAGCGGATGCGCGTGGTGGCGTCGTTCTTCTGGAGCTCAAGGCAGCCGCCAAAGTCCTGATCAGCGGGGACAAACGCGGCGTTGGCAGCATTGTCGTAAGTGTCGGAACCGGGCGTGCCGTCGCCGCTCGACCAGACGTCGAGACCGTCTGCAAATGCGGGCGGCTGAAATGTGATGCCGTCGGTGATCGCCTTGTTCATAAAAGCCCCTTTCGCGCAGGCGCCGCGCGGGGCGGGCCATGCTCTCGGTTGTCGCGTGTCTGAAGTATGTCGGGCGTAAGCGGCCCAGATGCGGCGGGAGAGGTAGGCTCTATTGCTTAACGGCACCTTGGAGCACCGTGACGGTGACCCACGCGTGCGATCGAAATCTCTGCGCGGGGCATCTTAATTTTGCGGGAAATGTGCTTATCGTTTGAGGGTCACACAGCAGGAAAGGTAAGCCCATGCCCAATACAGCCCTCATCACCGGAGCGTCCGGCGGCATCGGCACTGAATTTGCCCGCTACCATGCGCAACGCGGCGGTGATCTGATCATCGTGGCGCGGCGCAAAGAGGCGCTTGAGGCCCTCAAGGCCGAGTTTGAGAAAGCGCATGAGGTCAGCGTCCATGTGATCGCAGCCGATCTCGGCAGCCAGGCTGGTGCGGAGCAGCTCATTGCGGACGTCGACGCCAAGAGCGTCAACGTC
>JBCBME010000182.1:0-5626 GCA_039822945.1 Pseudomonadota bacterium | reverse complement strand
TGGAACTACCGGCATCCCCATTCGGTGGAGCTCAATTACGAAGACCTCATCGAGGACGTGGACTGCACGCTCTTCCGCAAGTCGCTGGAAAAGATCGCGGTGCCCGGTCTCGACATCGACAAAGCGGTGGAGGCCTACCACGCCGAGGCGCTTTTCGGCGGCAAGGCCGCGCCCGAGGATCGTGATGCCCACCAAAACCGCCATGTCTCCGGAGAGGCAGGGCGCACGGCGCAGTGGGTCCATGATCTGCCCCGCGACGTCGCAGAGATCTACCTCGAGCGCTACGGGGCCGCGCTCAAGACACTGAAATACGAAAAGAATACGAAATGGGTCGCGGCCTGCCGGGAGCCTGAGCCGGAGCCCGAACCCACCGCCGACGACATCTCCTTCGCAGGCTAAACAGCCAGCGCGTCCTCCGTGAAATCGAGCGAGATCGCCCGCCCTTCCATGGCAGATTGCTGCGCGGCGAGCCCCATCTCCACGGCGCGCGCGCCATCGGTGAGCGAAACTTCCACCTGTGCCTCGCCCCGCACAACCGCGTTGAAGCGCTCGTGTTGGTAGTAGGTGGACCCGTTGTGGTCGCCTGCCTCTAGGAGCGTCGGATCCACGGGGATCATCCGCTCGCTCGGGCCCTTGGGCGAGCGAGGTGACACCAGAAGCCGCGGCACCGGCGGCGCGCCCAGCTTTTCAGGCCAGAAGCGCCCCGGCCCCGGAACCTGGCATTCGATCTTGCCATCACGGCCCACTGCGGAGAGCTCCTCCTGATAGTGGCTGCCTTCGGCGAACATGCAGAGCTCGAGCATCGCGCGTTTGCCATTGGCGAAGTCGATAATGACGTAGCCGTTGTCCCAGATGTCGGGGACCTCGCCCGCATAGCTCTCACCGGTGTGGTTCACGCTCTGGCCAGCGCTTGCCATCACGCGCACGGGCTCAGATCCCATCGCGAGGCGCATAAGGTCGAAAAAGTGACAGCACTTCTCCACCAATGTCCCACCTGTGTTGCGGTTGAAGCGGTTCCAATTTCCGATTTTGTGGAGAAATGGAAAGCGGTGCTCGCGGATCGTGAGCATCTCGATGCCGCCTGTGGCCGACAAAGCCTCCTTCAGGAAGGCCGAAATGGGCGGCATATAGCGGTACTCCATCGCCACCCAGACGGGTGCCTGGTAGCGCTCCTCAAAGATCTTGAGACGGCTGGCCTGATCGGCATGGGTATAGAGGGGCTTCTCGCAAAGGATCGGCAGGTGCCGGATCTTTGAGATCTCGAAGAGCTGATCGACGTGGAGGTGGTTGGGCGACACGATCACGAGGGCATCCACCGCCTCGTCGCGCACCATATCCTCCAGCGTAGCGGCCATCCGCGCGCCACCGGCGAGTTCCGAGGCCCGCTCCGAGATCTCGGGGACGGGGTCGAAGACGCAACTCACCTCGCCCTTCGGCAAAAGCCCGATGTTGGCGATGTGCTCCTGGCCCATCATCCCACATCCCACAATGCCGTACCGCACCATATCCATATCACTTACCTCATGCGGGACACGAACCGTGCCACGTTGCTGTCAAACCAAGTCTCAGAGGTCTCAACGACCTTGCCGTCAGCCCAACCACGTCGGGTTACATGGCCTACAGGCGTGCCGGGGGGGATGTCGAGAGCGCCCCAATCCGGCAAGGGTGCCACGCCCACGCGATCCTCTGTCCGTTCGATCGCCACGCCCAGCGCCTGCTGATACGTGAGATAAAGGCTCTCCGACAGCGCGCGCGCGGCAAGGCCTGCGGCCCCCGCCGCATCGACCCAGATCTCTTCAAGCGCCGCCGCAAAGCCGTCGAGCCTGCGCAGCCGCCGCACGCGCAAGACGCGCAGCGCGCCCCCTTCGGTGGCCAGCGTCTCGGGTCGCGGGAGAGCATCGGCAGAGATCACCTCTGCCGTGGGCAGCCCCCCGCCCCCCGGTCGCTCGAGCCGAAAAAACGCATAGAGCGAGCGCGCATCAGGCTTGTGACGCACGTAGTTGCCTGATCCCTGCACGCGCTCGAGGAGGCCCTTTTCGGTCAACTCATCAAGCGCGCGCCGCAGAGTTCCCACAGCCACGCCAAGATCGCCCGCGAGCGCCCGTTCCGTGGGCAGCCGTGCACCATCGGCAAGCCGCCCGGCCGCGATCTCGCGCACCAGAAGCTCACTGATCTGCATGTGTTTGGGCAGGCTGCCGCGGGCATCCATCGAACAAGACTCACATATTGATCCACTATTGATGCACAACAATCTCGATGCTACGCAAGAACCAAATCAAGGCTCGCACAGAAGAATCGATGACGATTGTCCCCATAACCTCTCCCGATCTCACCGGCGCCGAAGTCAGCTGGTTTTCGGCCCTGTGTTCAGACGATTACCAGTTTCTCGGCGTGCCAGACGGCGCACTGAGATCGAGCTGGGCCCATTGCCGGGACATTGTGCTGGAGGCTGAAAGTCAGGGCTTTCGCAACATCCTGTGCCCCTCCTCTTACCAAGTGGGTCAGGATACGCTGAGCTTTGTCGCGGGCTGCGCGCCGCTGACGAAAAAGATCAATATGCTCGCCGCCGTGCGCTGCGGTGAAATGCAGCCCATCATGCTAGCCCGGACGATCGCCACGCTCGATCACATGCTCGAGGGGCGGCTGACGGTGAACATCATCTCCTCCGACTTCCCGGGCGAGAAGGCTGAGAGCGGATATCGCTACCAGCGCTCGCGCGAGGTCGTGGAGATCCTGAAGCAGGCCTGGACGCAGGATGAGATTACCTACAAGGGCGAGGTCTACGACTTTGAGGTCGTCTCGACGGTGCCCGCGCGCCCCTACCAGACCGGCGGTCCGCTTCTTTACTTCGGGGGTTACTCCCCAGCTGCGCTCGATCTCTGCGGGCAGCACTGCGATGTCTACCTTATGTGGCCCGAGCCCAAGGAGAACCTTGCAGGCCGCATGCGGGACGTCCATGCCGTGGCCGAAAAGTATGACCGCACCCTTGATTACGGGCTCCGCGTGCACATGATCGTCCGCGATACCGAGGCCGAGGCCCGCGAATACGCCGATCACATCGTCTCGAAACTCGATGACGAATACGGCACTCTCATCCGAGATCGCGCCCTCGATTCCACCTCGCTGGGTGTTAGCCACCAGGCCAAGGCGCGCGAGCTCGCCGACAAATACGGCTATGTCGAGCCGCATCTGTGGACCGGGGTGGGTCGGGCACGGTCCGGCTGCGGGGCGGCCCTCGTGGGGTCTGCCGACCAGATCCTCACCCAGATCGAAGAGTACAAGAAGATGGGCATCCGCGCCTTTATCTTCTCCGGCTACCCCCATATCGACGAGGCCCAGCATTTCGGCCGCCTCGTGATGCCCGAACTCGAGACGCTGAGCCTGCCCCATGCCTATGGCCGCGTCCCCTCTGAAACACCTGCCACGCCACTGGGCGTTGGAGAGCGCACATGATCCCCAAAATTCGCCTCGCGAGCGACCTTGAGCTAAGCCGCATTGTCTATGGGATGTGGCGGCTCGGCGATGATGCAGACACCTCGCCCGCCCATATCGAGGCCAAGATCGAGGCCTGCCTCGCGCAAGGCATCACGACGATGGATCAGGCCGACATCTACGGCGGGTACGAGGCCGAAGAGCTCCTCGGCGCAGCCTTCAAGGCCGCACCTTCGCTCAAGGACAAGGTCGAGATCGTTACCAAGTGCGATATCGTGGCGCCGGCTGGCCGCTATGCGGATGCGCGCGTGAAATACTACGATACGAGCCGGGCCCATATCATAGCCTCTGTTGATCATTCGCTGCGCCTGACGGGCATCGACACCATCGACCTCCTCCTCATCCATCGTCCCGATCCGATGATGGACGCCGTCGAGACCGGTGCCGCCCTCGATGAGGTGGTGGCCTCTGGCAAGGTGCGCCATGTGGGCGTGTCAAACTTCAAACTGCACGACTGGAACCTGCTGCAATCAGCCATGGATGCGCCGCTGGTGACCAACCAGATCGAAATCAGCCTGATGCATCATGTGCCCTTCACCGACGGCGATGTGGCCTACCTCCAAGAGCGCAGCGTGCCCCCCATGGCCTGGAGCCCGCTGGGCGGAGGTGCCCTTTTCCAGAACGGCCCGGTGATGGATGTCCTTGGCCGGGTGGCCCAGGAGAACGGCGTTGATGAGACCGCCGTCGCCGTCGCATGGCTCCTCGCGCACCCAGCGCAGATCATCCCGGTGATGGGCACCAACAATCTGAGCCGGATCAAGGGCTTCTCGGATGCCATGAAGGTCGATATGGATCGCCAGACATGGTTCGAGCTCTACACTGCAGCTCTCGGCCTCGAGGTGCCGTAGGGATGAGCTTCGAAGGAAACGTCATGAGCGCGCCAGAGATCTTTCAGCCGTCGCCCGACAACACGCGCCCCTTGCGCGACGCGCTCGGCCGCTTCGCCACGGGCGTCACCGTCGTGACGGTCAAGAGCCCGGACGGCCCCATGGGGTTCACGGCCAATAGCTTTGCCAGCGTCTCGCTCGACCCACCGCTCGTGATGTGGTGCCCCGCCAAGAGCTCCAAGCGCTTTGCGGCCTACACATCCGGCGCGCCCTTCGCGATCCATGTGCTCAGCGCCGATCAACAGCACATCGGCAACGCCTTCGCAAAGGAGCCTCACGCATTCGAGGGGCTCGACTGGGTCGAGGCAGAAGACGGCACGCCGCTCCTCTCAGACCCAATCGCGCGCTTTCGCTGCGCCGAACACGCCATCTACGAGGGCGGCGACCATGTCATCGCGGTCGGCCGCGTTCTCGAAGTCGCCACGCGCCCGGGCGAGCCTTTGCTTTTTGCCTCAGGCACATATGGACGCTTTACGGGCGGCTGACGCCCGCACATAGTGGCGAAAGAGGCTGGCAAACAGCCCGCGCCGACAGCAAGGGGAGGGTAGCGCGATGCCGCTACTGCTTGGGGTCTTGTGGCCCCTGGAGAAGATCAACGATGTGCTATTAGCCATCGGGCGCGCACTGGCGATCGCCGCTTTGGCCATCATGGTGTTCTTCATCCTCTACCAGATCTTCATGCGCCTTTTCTTTGACGCCCCGAACTGGACAGAAGAAGGCGCGCGGTTCCTCATGCTCTGGATGACAGGCCTGATCGGGCCGCTGGCCTACCGGACGGGCGGGTTCGTGGCCATCGACATGCTCGAACGGGCCCTGCCCCACATCCTCGCCACTCTACTCTCCCTTCTGCTGCTCATCTGCGCCATGGCCGTCATCTGGACCTGCGCGCAGCTCGGCTGGGAAAACGTCAACAGCTTCACGGCGCGCGGCAATTCGGCCTCCCTGCGCCTGCCCCTCGACTGGTTCGGTGGCGAGCGCCTCAAGTTCAAAAACGCCTGGGCCTTCGCCTCTCTCTTCGTGGGCTTTGCACTCCTCGTACTCGTCAATGCCGAGCTCATCCTGCGCCAGATCATCTCGCTATTCGGCGGCGCAGATCAGCTCAAACCCCTCGCCGAAGCGGCCCCGATAGACGGATGCTGAGCCCCCGGTCCCCCCTTCATCTTTCCCGAAATACTCCCGCCGGAGGCACTCCCGGCATCGCCACGAAAGCCGCTGCACGATGCTGATCTGGTTCCTGCCCGCCTTCC
>JBCBME010000181.1:0-5634 GCA_039822945.1 Pseudomonadota bacterium | reverse complement strand
GGGCACGGCGCGGGTATCTACGGAAAAGAAATTGCGCCCCGTGGGCAGCACATCGAGGCGGCCACGCGTGGGGGCGCCCGAGGCCCCGGGGGCAATCGCGCGGCCGTCGAGGGCACGTACCATCGCGTCCATTTCCGCGGGTCCACAGGCGCGCACGGCGGGCAGGATGCGGCCGTGGATTTCCTCGAGAACAGTGGCGCTTCGGGTGAAGTGCTTTGGGTGATCCGACCAGCCGATGGCGAGCTGCGCGAGGGCTTCGAGGCGCTCGACCGTGTCTCCGTTCGAGCGCCATGTTCCGAGCCCCGCGCCTGCAGTCTCGAGAAACTTGTGGCGCGGCCCTGTGTAAGCGGCTGCCATGTCGCAATCGAGCGGGTCGATGTCGACACCGCAATCCTCCGCCAGCGCCCGAATGATCGAAGCCTTTCTCCCTTCCCCGTCGCCACGGGGTGCGCGGGCCAGCGCGATGACGAGGTCGCGCTCGAGCTCTGCTTCGGGCGACGTGCCAAAGATGTGGAGGCCGTCGCGGATCTGCGCCTCTTTCAGCTCGCAGAGATAGGCGTCGAGCTTGGCCAGATCAGTTTCCGCGTCCGCACCCATCCCGATGTCCGCATCGAGGCCTGTGGTGGTGGCGAGGCTCAGGATCACTTTTCGGAGATGTGTGATACGCCGTGGGTCTACGCCTGCGGCCTCGTAATACTCGTCGACCAGCGCCTCGAGATCACGCAGGGGGCCATATGTCTCGGCGCGGGTCAGGGGCGGGGTAAGGTGGTCGAGGATGACGGCCTGCGCGCGCCGTTTCGCTTGCGTGCCTTCTCCCGGATCATTGACGATGAACGGATAGATATGGGGCATGGGCCCCAGCACAGCCTCCGGCGCGCAGTATTCCGAGAGCGCCAGCGCCTTGCCCGGAAGCCACTCGAGATTTCCATGTTTGCCCATGTGCACAATCGCATGTGCCCCTTGGGCGTGCCGTAGCCAGAAGTAGAAGGCGAGGTAGTTGTGCGGCGGGATGAGATCGGGGGAGTGATAGGTCTCCTCCGGGTCGATGTTGTAGCCGCGCGCGGGCTGGATGCCGACCGTGACGTTGCCGAACGTGAGGATGCTGAGCTTGAACGCCGGGGCGCTGATGGCGCGAACCTCGGTGGGGTCAGCACGGTTGGATGCATCGGATTTGAGTATTTGGGGAAAGATGAAGGGGTCATCCTCGGGCCTGCCCCAGCGATCCTCGATCTGTTGGCGCAGGTCGTAGGGCAAATGCGCGTAGTGCTCCTTGTAGACGCTCAGCGGCAGGCTTTGCCCCCCGTCTCTCTCGGCGCGGTCGGTGAGCCAGTTCGTGGGGCCCGCGAGGATCTGCGCCATGAGGGCGTCTGCGGTGTCGGGCGCGCCCGACACGGCATAGCCCTCCGCGGCGAGGCGTTGAAGCGTGTTCACCGTGGCTGCCGGTGTATCGAGACCCACGCCATTGGCGAGCCGCCCGTCCTTGTTGGGGTAGTTGGCGAGGATGAGCGCGACCTTGCGGTCGGGCGCAGGCGTCGTGCGCAGCCGCGCCCAATTTGCGGCGAGATCGGCCACGAACTCTACCCGCGTCCCCTCTGCGCGGTAGCTGGCGATGGCGCATTGGGTTGCGTCGTCGAAGAAGGCCTCGTCCTTGAAGGAGATCGCGCGGGACAGGATCCGCCCGTCCACCTCTGGCAAGGCCACGTTCATGGCGATGTCGCGCGCGCTTAGACCGGTGAGGCCCTGCGCCCAGACTTCTTCCGAGCTTGCTGAAAGCACCACTTGAAAGACGGGCGCGCCATTTGCCTGTGCGCTCGCAAGGGGGTTTTCTCCCGCGCTCTCCGGGGTGCCGGTGGCAAAGGCAGTACAGTTGAGGATGACGGCCGGTGGAGCGGCTTCGAAGAGGTGATCAAGCGTGGCCGCCGACACCGGATCCTTGAGAGATGCTACAAAGATCGGGAGCGGGTTTAGGCCGCGGCGCGCCAGGCTCCTCGTGAGCCTGTTGATGGGCATGAGCCCCGCGCCTTGTACTAGCGCCCGGTAGAAGACGATCGGCACCACGGGTGCGTCTTTTGCCCATGAGGCCTGAACGGTCGTGAGGTCAGCCTGTCCCGAACCCGGCCAGTAGACGCCTGCCTTCAAAAGCGGAGTGGCGCCGGGCGGGCGCGTGGTGTCGTCGAGCATCGCCTTTGCGTGGGCGAGCAAGCCTGTCGCATTTTCCGACCCGCCCTCCACAAGGAAGGACCAGAGCGCGTCGTAATCTGCGTCAGAGATGGTGGAGAAGGTCCGAAGCTCCTCGTCGGGTTTGTCATCCCCGGGCAGGAACGCCACAGGCACGCCTGCTTCGCGAAGCCGCGCGGCGTATTGCTCAAACCCGTAGCGCCAGTAGCCCGCGCCGCCGAGTAGCCGCGCGATGACGAGCTTTGCTCCGGTCGCGCAGGCGTCAAGGTGCATGTCGACGCTCAGCGGATGGGCCAGATGGGTGAGGTTTGCGAGGCGCAGGCCCGGCGGGTCCACCATCTCCGAGCGCGCCTGTGAGAGCGCCGCAAGCTCGGTATCGGCAGCCGAGATGACAACGACATCGGCGGGCGTTTGCCCGAGATCGACGGGCTCAGTCCCATCACTCACCTGCCCGGGTGTTGCCGCGAGAAGGTGCATCAGGAAGCGCTCCGGGCCTGTGGTGGACGTCTTTCAGAGATGAGACGAAGACTGCCGGGGCAAGGCACCAAGGCGCGCGCGGCCCGCGTGGAAACGTTGCGCCGGTTCACAGCGCCTTCTCCATGAAAAGCGATGTGTCGTTGGGCGTGTAGCTGCCAAATGGGCCGCACTCTGCAAATCCGTGACGCCGGTATAGCGCGTGCGCAGCATGGAGACCGTTACCGGTTTCAAGCTTGAGCACGCCGAGCTTGAGTTCGCGCGCGGTATCCTCGATCTGACGCAAGAGCGCTGCGGCGACGCCTTTGCAGCGCGCCTCGGGGGCGGTGAACATGGATTTGACTTCGCCGTATCCGTCCTTGATGGCGAGCGCCCCTGTCCCCAGCGTCAGTCCGCCGTCGCGCGCGGCAAAGAAGTGGATCGCCGGGCCCTTGAGGTCCTCGATCGAGAGGTAGTGATTGTCCTCTGGGGGGAAGAGTTCCTCCATGAGGGCATGGGACGCCTCAAGGAGCGCACGTGGTCCGGGTGTGGCCGGGTCCACCCGCTCTATGATGAGCATGTTGGGTGCGCTCCGAGAATCATCACGCTTTCAGCGCGGCTTCGATCGCGGCCCGATCCAGCCCAGACTGCCCGATGACAACCAGCCGGGAGGTGCGCTCTGCGAGGGGTTGGTCGAAATACGTCTCGATCCGGGGACCAACTGCCTGCAACGTCAGACGCATGGGCTTGCCTTCGATGGCGAGGAAGCCCTTGAGGCGCAGGATGTCATGGGCACGGATCAAATCGGCCACGCGCTCCGTATAGACCTTGGCGTCCGCAATCTCGCCGAGCTCCACGGTGAAGCTTTCGAACTCGTCATGGCCGTGTTCGTGGGCATGGTCGTGGTGATGATGGTGGTGGTCATCGTCGTCATGGTGGTGGTGATCATGGTGATGGTGGTGAACCTCGTGGCGGGCCTCCAGATCAGCCTCTGCGCCAATGCCCTGACCAAGGAGAACGTCGACCGGCAGGGCACCCTTGGTGGCCGGAATGACCTGAACGCCCTGTCGGCTGTCGTCCTTCAGCTTGCCCAAAAGCGTGTCTGCCTCGGACGGGCTGAGGAGATCGGACTTGTTAACGACGATCATGTCTGCACAGGCCACCTGATCTTCGAAAAGCTCGGAAAGCGGTGTCTCGTGATCGAGGTTTTCGTCCTGTGCGCGCTGAGCGTCCACGGCTGCCACGCTGTGGGCAAAGCGGCCCTCCGTCACGGCCTTTCCGTCGACGACGGTGACCACGCCATCAACCGTGACTTTCGTCGAGATCCCCGGCCAGTTGAAGGCGCGCACGAGGGGCTGGGGCAGCGCAAGGCCCGAAGTTTCAATCACGATGTGGTCGGGCGGCGTGTCGCGGGACAGGAGCTTTTCCATCGTGGGAATGAAGTCGTCGGCCACGGTGCAGCAGATGCACCCGTTGGAGAGCTCCATGATATCGTCATCGGTGCAGGTTTCATCGCCGCAGCCCTTCAGGATGTCACCATCCACCCCCAGGTCTCCGAATTCGTTGATGATGAGGGCGATCTTGCGCCCCTTTGCCTCCGACAAAAGATGCCGGATCAGCGTGGTCTTCCCTGCACCAAGAAAGCCGGTGACGACGGTCGCGGGGATTTTCGCGGGCATGGCGAGGCTCCTGACAAAAGGAAAAAGGCCTCGTCGGCCTTTTGCATCATGCTGGTGCTCCGGGGCGGTGCCTGAGCGCAGCACGCTAGGTGTCGCTCTGGTGGCGGGGATCGTCAAGTCCTCTGATCGTATTGGGTGCCCCTATATGTTGTGGATAAGGGGCGGTGCAAATCCACATGATGTTGACAGGGCGCGAATTGGCGCTCCACGATAGCGCTACTCACGGAATCGGGGGCCGGATGCGCTTTTCCAAACTCAGACTGAATGGCTTCAAGAGCTTTGTGGATCCCACCGACCTCATCATCGCGGATGGCTTGACCGGCGTGGTGGGCCCGAATGGCTGCGGGAAATCGAACCTCTTGGAGGCGCTGCGCTGGGTGATGGGTGAGAACCGACCGACTGCAATGCGCGGCGGCGGGATGGAGGACGTCATCTTTGCCGGTGCCTCGACGCGGCCGGCGCGGAACTTCGCGGAGGTCTCGCTCCAATTGGTGGACAATTCGGAGCGTTTGGCGCCCGCGGGCTTCAACGACGAGGACACCCTTGAGGTGGTGCGACGCATCACGCGCGACATCGGCTCTGCTTTCAAATCAAATGGGAAGGATGTGCGGGCGCGCGATGTCCAAATGCTCTTTGCGGATGCCTCGACGGGGTCCCATTCCCCGTCGCTCGTCCGGCAGGGGCAGATTGCCGAGCTTATCAACGCGAAACCGCGGGCGCGGCGTCGGGTTTTGGAAGAGGCGGCGGGCATCAGCGGTCTTTACCAGCGGCGTCACGAAGCCGAGCTCAAGCTGCGCGGTGCCGAGACCAATCTGACGCGGGTTGACGATGTGCTTGAGCAGCTGACGGCGCAGCTTGCGTCACTGGCTCGGCAGGCGCGGCAGGCCAAGCGTTATCGCGAGATCGGTGCGGAGTTACGCGTGGCCGAAGGGATGCTTCTCTACCGGCGCTGGAAAGAGGCTGACCAGGCCCGTGCAGAAGCCGAAGCGGCGCTGCGGGAGATGGTGACCGCCGCGGCGCGGGGGGAGGCGGGCGCCCGGGAAGCGGCCAAAGCGCGCGAGGCGGCCGAAGCCGCCATTCCGCCGAAACGGGAGGAAGAAGCCATTGCCGGGGCCGTCCTGCAGCGTCTCACGGTGGAGCGTGATGCGTTGGCTTCGCAGGAAGCGGCCGCGCTTGAGGCGGTAGCCTCCCTAGAGAAGCGGATCGCGCAGCTTGGCCATGACATCGAGCGTGAGACGGGCCTCAACCACGATGCGGGCGAGACGATTGAACGCCTCGAGTGGGAAGCGGCTGAGATCGTAAAGGCCTCTGATGGCTTCGGGGA
>JBCBME010000180.1:0-5660 GCA_039822945.1 Pseudomonadota bacterium | reverse complement strand
GGCGCAGGCGGGCGGCAAGGGGTTTGAGGCTGCTGCCTAGGCCCCTGCCAGCGTGAGACCAGCGTGAGAGCCGGATGCGCGGACCTGCGGGCGCGGTGAGCCCGGCACCCGTGGTGCCGAGCGTTGGAAACTAGGCCGCGAGCCCCACCCGCGTGCAGATCAGGTGGGCCGGGATCTGACAGCAAATCATGCCCAGCCAAGGCCCCTGAGGGCGTGCACGTCATTCCAGATCTTGGTCATGTGGGTGATCTTGTCGCCCGAGAACGTCATCACGTAGGCGTAGTCGGACACGACTGCCTTGCCCGTGGGGGGCACGGGTCCACCCTCCCCCGTCTGGGTGCCGTGGAATTCGGCTGTGGCCACAGCGGTGCTGCGCGCCTCGTCCATGGCAAAGGATGTCAGCTCGTAGCGTCCGTCGGGCACGGGCGTCAGCAGCCCCTTCATCCAGTCGCAATAGGCCGAGAGCGCGGTGACGTCGGCCAAGGCATCGGCCTGACAGGCAAATGTCGCCTCCGGGTCGCACCATGTCTGGCAGGTCTCCCATCCCTGCCCGGTCTCGCAGGCATCGAAAAAGGCCTGAGCGGTTTCAAATGTGGTCACATCGATCTCCTTTTTTGACGATCCTGTCAGGCTAGGCCGCGGCGGATGTGCGCGCGAAGGATATCGGACCGATGCCGTGATTTGAGCGTGCGGGCTCCACGACTTGCCTAACGCATTTGCAGGTTTGCCCGTGCGGCGGGGTTGGGCGGGGTGTGCATGGCGCAGGAGAGGCGCCCGATCCCACAGCTATTGAAAGCCTTGCCCGGGCCAGGCCTAGAGGCGGTAGCGCACGAGGCAGGCGCGCAGGAGCCCTTTAATGAACTCCGCCTGCCCCGCGATGTAGGCCTCGTCGAAGACATCGACCCCGTGGGCCTTGGCGGTCACGTCGGCATCAATGAAGGGAAAGACCACAGCGCCAAACATCGACGGAATGAGGTGGGAGGCGATGCTCTCTGCATCCGTCTCCGACGGCCCGCCCACGAGCGCGGCGGTCTGGCCGATCATCAGGCGTTGGAGCGGCACGAGGTAGGTGGCCATGAGCCAATCTGCCCGCTCCCCACCTTGGCGGGTCTCATCGATGGAGATCTGGATGAGCGAGACACGCGCCGCCGCAAAGCGCACGATTTGCGTGGCAAAGGCATCGAGCGTGTCCTCGGGCGCGTGGCGCGTCTGGCTCTGCACGAAGGCCACAGCCTCGCTCCGGAACTCGTCGTAGGCCTCGCTCACGGCCTGCTGCCAAAGCGCCTCTTTTGAACCGAAATGGTAGTGAATGAGCCGTTTTGCGACGCCCGCGCGGGCGGCGATCTGATCGATCCCTGTGCCCTTGAAGCCATGGCGTGCGAATTCGGTCAGCGCGGCGCGCTTGATGTCCTCGCGCCCGTCGCCCGCGTCGAGGCGGGGGCGCCCGCGGCCGCGCTTCTTGAGTGCCTGATCTGCCATGATTCCGTGCTTGACAGAATAATTGCACTTCGTCATGTAATATTTATTGCGCGAGCTAGTGCAATTAAATCGACACGCCCGCGCAGACATAAATGGGAGGCTCGCAGGTGAGGAAGACGACGCCACAGCTCGGCCTTTCGGCCGCGGAACTCGAGACGCTCCCCTTTGCGCGGCACTACCGCCCGCAGATGGCCATGCCGCAGCCGCAGGTACTGGAAGCGCTGGCCTTGGGGCCGATGGCCTCCGCGCTTTTCCCGCCGCTGGCGGCGGCCGCGGATCTCACCGCGCCGGGCTATTCAGCCGTCGAGACGGGCTACACGACCGGCCCGGGCTTTGGCAGCCGCATCCATTGCCTCACGGATATGCCGGGCGTCACCCCGGACATGTGGGCATGGTGGTTCGGCTGGCACGGCTGCGACGGGCGCCGCTACAAGCTCTGGCACCCGCAGGCTCATGTGGATGCCCGCTGGGCGGATGGGCGCGTGGATGAGGCCTATCTCGGGCGCACGTCGCGCGTGACCGAGTATATCGGAGCGTCGCGGGTGGAGGCCACGATCTCCTTCGTGCGTCCGGCGGTGCTGGGCCTCGATGAGGTCGCGCTCGCGCGGCAGGGTGCAGTGGCGATCTGCGCGCGGCTGGGCGATCCGAAGATCCCCATCAAGGGCGGCTGGCTCGTCCATCACATCCGCCCCACAGAGCGGGGCTCGGAGATGCGCTCCCGCTTCTGGATCGGGGGCGAGACCGTGGGGCTTGGCACGGCGCCTGCGCCCGGTGGCGCGCAGCGGGCCTGTGCGCCCTTTCGCCCGCTGGCCCGGATCATGGCCCCTGCCCCGCGCGATCTCTTGGCCCATTGCGGGCAGGAGATGGCGCATCTCGCGGGGATCCTGCCCGCCCTCCACGCCGAATTCGGCCCCAACCAGATCGGAGACGCCGCATGAAACGCCCCAAGGGAGAAGGCCGCACCTGGACGCGCGGCGAGGCGGGTTTTGACGCCGCCGTGCTCGCCACGAGCTTCAACGGGATCGACCCGGGGCGCAGGCCCGAGCTTTTCATCGAGGCCAACAGCGTGGCTGACATCCAACGCGCGCTCCATGAGGCGCGGGAGCGGGGGCTCAGCCTGAGCATCTGTTCGGGCGGGCACAGCTGGGCGCAAAACCACCTGCGCGACCACAGCGTGCTTTTGAGCATGGCGCGCTTCAACAGCATCGAGATTGACGCCGAGGCCGGGATCGCCCGCGTGGGCCCAGGCACATGGAGCTATGATCTCGACCGCGCGGCGGCGCGCAAGAACCTCTTTTTCCCGGTGGCCCATGTCAACGACGTCTGCATGGGCGGGTTCCTGTTGCAGGGCGGCTTTGGCTGGGCGAGCCGGGAGCTCGGCCTCGCGACACAAAGCGTCATAGGGCTCGACCTCGTGCTTGCGGACGGCACCGAGATCCACGCCAGCGAGACCGAGAACGCCGATCTCTTCTGGGCCGCGCGCGGATCGGGCCCCGGCTTTTTCGCGGTGGTGACGCGCTATCACCTGAGGCTCCACCCCCGCTTCCGCTTCATGGGGATGAAGATGCAGATCTTCCGGATGAAGCACCTCGAAAAGGTGTTTCGCTGGGCCGAGGAGATCGGGCCGGAGGTCTCGCCGCAGGTGGAGTTTCAGTTCGTGATGACGCCGAAGGCTCTGGGGATCTTCAGCCCCGGGATGGAGGTGATCGCACCGGTGATGACGAACTCCCGCAAGGAGGCCCGCGAAGCCGTGCGCTTCATGACCGAGAGCCCGATCCGCAAACATGCGAGCCTGACGACGCCGCTCATCCCCGCGCCCACATGGCTGATGTCGAGCATCGCCACCTTCACCCACTTTCCCGCGGGGATGCATTGGTGCGCCGACAATATGTGGACGGACGCGCCCATCGATGACCTTTTGCCCGGGCTCCACAAGGTGGCCGAGACGATGCCTCCTGCCCCGAGCCACGCGCTCTGGCTCAACTGGCACCCGCCCGCGACGCGGCCCGACATGGTCTTTTCGCTGGAGGCCAAGCACTACTTTGCCGTCTACGGCGAGTGGAAGACCGCGGCGGAGGACGCAAAGTACCTGAGCTGGGCCACGGACCGCATCGGCGAGATGGCGCAGTACTCAAAAGGCATTCAGCTCGCTGATGAGAACCTCGGGCGCAGGCCGGATCGCTTCACCACGGATGCAAAGCTCGCGCGCCTCGATGCGCTGCGCGCGACCTATGACCCCCAAGGGATCTTCAACCCGTGGATGGGGCGCATCGCCCCTGCCGACGCGGCCCCCGTGGCGCAGGCCGTCTGAGATGCGCAAGGCCGCGGTCCTTGCCCTGCCCGCGCTGGCCGTGGCCGGGTATCTCGCGTTTGAACGTCTGGCGGAGGCGCGGGCGCTGGCACCGATGCAGGCCGAGGTGCTGGCGATGCGGGCCGATCTGGATCGTGCGCCGCTGACGGGTGCGGATCTCCCTGCCGCACCGCCCCCCAACATCGTGCTCATCGTGGCCGATGATCTAGGCTGGCGCGACGTGGGCTATAACGGGAGCGAGATCGCCACACCGGTGATCGACGGCCTCGCGGAAGACGGGCTGGAGCTGACGCGCTTTTACGCCCACCCCACCTGCACCCCCACGCGCGCCGCGCTGATGACCGGGAAGTCCCCCATGCGGCTCGGGATCTCGAACCCGCTTTCAAAGAACAACCCCGCGGGCCTGCCACTGAGTGAAGCGACACTGGCGGACAGGCTGGGAGAGGCAGGCTATCAGACGGCGCTCGTGGGCAAGTGGCATCTGGGGGCGAGAAACCTCGCCTATCATCCGAATGCGCGTGGCTTTGATCACTACTACGGCAACCTCACGGGCGGTGTTGGGTACTACGACAAGGTCCATGGTGGCGGCTATGACTGGCAGCGCAATGGCGCGGTGGCGCGCGAGACAGGCTATGCAACGCATCTCCTGGCCGAGGAAGCCGCAGCCGTGATCGAGGCGCGCGACCCCACGCGACCGCTCTTTCTCTATGCAGCCTTCGGCGCGCCGCACCTGCCCAACGAGGCCCCAGCGGAGGCGATCGCGGCGCAGGATCACATCGCGGACAAGCACCGGAAACGCCACGCCGCGATGGTGGGCGAGCTCGACCGCGCCATCGGCACCATCCGGGACACGCTGGAGGCGCAGGGGATCGCGGAAGAGACGCTCATCTGGTTTTTGAGCGACAATGGCGGGCTCGTGGCCGAGCATCCGCTGCGGAAGCTGCCGGAGCCCTTCTTTTCGATGGCGATCAGGCACCGGCTGGGGGTCGATGTGACGCCCGTCTTTGCGGATTTCGTGCGGGTCAATCTCAATGAGGGCGGCTCTGACAATCGCCCGTTTTCGGGCGGCAAGCAGAGTGTCGCGGAAGGCGGCGTGCGCGTGCCGTCGTTCGTGCACTGGCCCGGGCAGATCGCGCCCGGTGATTACCGCTACATGGCGACAGTCCAGGACATTGCGCCAACGCTCCTTGAGCTCGCAGGCGCGGATACGGGCGATGCGGCGTTTGACGGGCGCGCGCTTTGGGGGCCGTTTTTGACGGACACGCCCGCGCCGGTGATGGATTACATCATTCAGACCAATGTGGGCACCGCGCAAACCGCCCTCTACCGCTTTCCCCATAAGCTGGTCGCGCGCGGGGGAGAGCCGGCGCTCTATGACCTCCACACTGACCCCTTCGAGCAGAGCGATATTGCGGCCCAGCACCCCGAGATCGTGCGCACGCTCTCGGAGGCGCTGGCGGCGTTTCCGCGTGGTGCCGATATCGCCATCCCCCTCCAGGAGGTGGTGGATGACCCCGATTTCTTTGGCGGCACGGAAGACCGCGCGCCCTGGGCCGAGCAGGCCTATGCGCCCGCATCTGCCGCCGCTGACCCGAACCGCTAACACCAGAAAGGCCCGCAACCATGCTCCGCTATCCGCTGTCGACCGATTGGCCGCTCTACCTCTTTATCCTGGCCTATGCCTCGCTCATCGCGCGCATGACCTATGGGCTCTGGTTCGGGGACGGCATCAACATCTTTGCCAGCTACAGTGCCCCGGTGGATCCTGCCGCCGCGATCCTCGACGCCAACAAGGTCTACTGGTCAAAGACCTGTTTCCTCTTCGGGCTCTTGGCGCTGATGGGGCTCAATGCCGATTTCCGGGCGGCGG
>JBCBME010000179.1:0-5662 GCA_039822945.1 Pseudomonadota bacterium | reverse complement strand
GCGCGATGGATGTGTGGATCACCACTGGAGGGTGGGATGCGCCCTCCGCGAGGTCTTCCAAGACGGGTGAGAGGTCAAAGACCGTGCGCATGTCCGCCGGGGTAAAGGCCTTGGCGCGCTCCATGAGCAAGAGCTTCTGGCTGAGATCAGCGGCGTCCCGCGCGGCTTTCAGCAGGTCATTCGTCCGGCGTTTCGCCTCCGCTTCATTCGGCGCGCGGCTGCTGGCCTCAGCCAGAGCCAGAATGCCCGCGATGGGATTGCGCAGCTGATGCGCCGCGTTTGAGATGAAATCCGACTGTGCGGCCATGTTCTGCGAAAGCGCCTGAAAGAGCGCGTTGAGCGTGCGCACGATCCCCGTGACCTCTTCAGGCACGTCGCGCTGGATGGGCACCAATTCGTCCGTGCTGCGCCGCGCGATCGCGTCCTCAAGATCATTGAGGGGACGCAGGCCGTAGCGCACACCAAACCACACGACGAGCGCCACTGTCGCCACGAGAAGCGAGATCACGAGGATCGTCCCGCGGACAAGGTCTCGAACGAGCGCGTTGGGAAAGGCTCTGTCTTGCCAGACAGTTACGGTGTAGTCGCCGCTCCAGCCGCCGACTTCCATCGCGTCGATGAAACGCAGCGCGACGACATCCCGGCTCTGGTGGATCCCCTCAAAGACCTGCTGCCGGTTTGTATCGATGGGCTCTGCGGTGACGGGCACGGGCGGCGTGGCGTAGCCAGTCACAAAGGCACCGTCGGGGGCAAAGACATGGTAGAAGACCGGGCCGGAGAAGCTGTCCCGCAGGAGCGCGTTTGTCTCCGGGGTGAGCGCATCGCCGCCGGAGACGGCCACGTCGCGCGACACCGCGAGCGCGGCCGAGAGGAGCGCCCGTTCAAAACGATCATCGGCTCTCGCCTGGGCATCGCTGACGGCCCAAGCCCCCACGAGCACTGCGATCGAGACGAGCGGCGTGAGGATGATGGCCGTGAGCCGACCGCGAAGGGAGAGATTGGGCCCCATCATTCCGCCACGGCGAGGGCGTAGCCGATGCCCCGAATGACGCGGATCCCGATGTTGAAGCGGGCGAGCCGCTTGCGCAAGCGGGAGACATAGACCTCGATCACCTTGTCGTCCGTCTCGCTGCCGACCCCGTAGAGATGATCAAGGAGCGCTGCCTTAGAGACAGGTTTTCCATCGGCCTCGGCGAGCGAGGTGAAGAGGAGGAGCTCACGACGCGGGATGTCGAGCGCGACGTTTGCGTCCGCAAGTTCGAGCCCGTCGAGGTTGAGTGTCAGCGGGCCCACCTGGAGATGGCGCCGGATCTTTTCGGGCTTTCGGCGCGCAATGGCGCGGACGCGGGCCGCGAGTTCGTCCATGGCAAAGGGTTTGACCATGTAATCGTCGGCACCGAGATCGAGCCCCGTGACGCGATCCTCGGTCGAGCCGCGCGCCGTGAGCAGGATGACCGGGCGCGCATCGCCCCGGCGGCGCATATCGGCGAGGATGTCGAGACCGCTCCGGCCCGGCAGGTTGATGTCGAGAATGATCAGGTCTGCGTCTTCCTGAGCGATAAAAACGGCCGCGACGTCCCCGTCTTCGAGCGCGTCGATGACATGGCCCTCGTCCGAGAGACGGTAGGCGATCCCCTTTCTGAGACCTTCGTTATCTTCGACAAGTGCGATCCGCATGGCGAACTTTTTGCTCTGATGAAGGGTTCGTGCAAGGTTGAAGCCTCAAACACGAAGCTGATCCGCGGGAATCACCGTGGGCAAGTCAACGATCGCGCGGCAACCAGCGCGGTCATGGGAGGAAAATATGACAGTACTTAACACCACGCGTCGCGTGGCGATGAGCCTTGTCGCGGCGGCGGCAGCGACGTTTGCAACCGATGCCGCAGCGGGCGGCCACGGGATCGATCTCGAGGGCAAGACGGTGGAGTGGGTGATCCCCTTCTCCGAGACGGGCGGTTCTGCCAAGTGGGCGAACTTCTACGCGCCGCTTCTGAGCGAGGCGCTTCCCGGCCAGCCGACGGTCGTTGTGACCTTCATGCCGGGCGCGGGCTCCACCAAGGGGGCCAACTGGTTCCAAGAGCAGGAATACGATGACGGCACGCTGATCTTCGGCTCGTCTGGTTCGACGCAGTTCCCGTTCCTTTTGGGTGATCCCCGCGTGCGCTACGACTACGACGACTGGAATGTCGTTCTGGCCTCCGGCACGGGCGGTGTCGCCTATCTTCCGCCGGATCTTGCGTCGATGATGGACGGCATGGACGCCAGCGCGCTTCAGGGCACCGACTTCATCTACGGCTCCCAGGGGGCGACGCGTCTCGATCTCGTGCCGCTTCTGGCGTGGGAGATGCTCGGCCTTAACGTTGAGCCCGTGTTTGGCATCAAGGGCCGCGGCGACGGGCGCCTGATGTTTGAGCGTGGCGAAGCCAACATCGACTACCAGACCTCGTCGGGCTACCTCGGCGGCGTTGTGCCACTCGTGGAAGCAGGCTCCGCCGTGCCGATGATGTCGTGGGGCGCGCTTGATGACGATGGCAACATCGTCCGTGACCCGACCTTCCCGGACATGCCGACCTTCAAGGAAGTCTGCGAAGCCACGCCCTCCTGCGAGACCTCCGGCGACCAGTGGGACGCATGGAAGGCGTTCTTCGTGGCGGGCTTCCCGGCGCAGAAGATGGTGTTCCTGCCCGCAGGTGCCTCGGCTGATGCGATGGTCACCTACGAGGCCGCGTTCGAGGCCATCAAGGCGCGCGCTGACTTTGCGGAGATCAGCCAAGCACGCCTCGGCATCTACCCGCAGATGACCGGACCAGCAGCGGACGGCGCCAAGGCCTCCGCCACGCAGGTGCCTGCTGCGGCGAAGGAGTTCGTCACGGGCTGGCTTATGGACCGCTACGGCGTCTCTCTCGACGGCTAAGTCGGCGACCTCGGGTGGGGGACCACCCCACCCTACGACTTGGCCCCGCGCGCATCCCGTGCGGGGCCTGCTTTTTCCAAGGGAGCCAACGGCATGGACATCCTGAGCACCGCCCTTCCCGCGCTATCTGACGCCTGGGGCCTGATCCTGCAGCCTATCGTTCTGGGCTATCTCATTCTGGGCGTGTGTATGGGGTTGGCCATTGGCGTCTTCCCCGGCCTCGGGGGCATCGCCGGGCTCTCGCTCCTTTTGCCGTTCATGTTTGGCATGGATCCTGTGCTGGGCCTTGCGCTGATGATCGGGATGGTGGCCGTGGTGCCGACCTCCGACACATTTGCCTCTGTTCTCATGGGGATCCCGGGCAGCTCGGCCAGTCAGGCCACGGTGCTGGACGGCTTTCCCATGGCCAAGAAGGGCCAGGCCGCGCGGGCGCTTTCGGCGGCGTTTGCCTCCTCGCTTTTTGGCGGGCTCGTGGGCGCGGCGTTCCTGACGGTCTTTATCCTTATTGCACGGCCCATCGTGCTGGAGTTCCGCACGCCGGAGCTCTTGATGATCACGATCTTTGGTCTCTCGATGGTGGGCATCCTCGCCGGGCGCGTGCCGCTCAAAGGCATCGTGGCCGCAGGGCTCGGCATGATGGTGGGCACCATTGGTGAGGGCGATGCGGCCGGTGAGCTGCGCATGGCCACCTATGACATGCCCTACCTCGTGGACGGGCTGAAGCTCGTCATTGTGGGCCTCGGGATATTTGCGATCCCCGAAATCGTGGCGCTCCTCCGTCAGGACCGCGCCATCGCGGATCGCAAGCCCATCGGCGGCGGCTGGATGGAGGGGGTGAAGGACTGGTTTGCCAATATCTGGCTGTCGGTCCGTTGCTCGATCATCGGTGTGATCGTTGGCGTCATTCCGGGCCTCGGCGGCTCAGTCGTCGACTGGATCGCCTATGGCCACACCGTCCAGACCACCAAGGACAAATCAAGCTTCGGATCAGGAGAGGTGCGCGGCGTGATCGGGCCTGAGAGCTCCAACAACGCCAAGGAAGGCGGCGGGCTGGTGCCGACGCTCCTCTTCGGCATCCCGGGGTCGGGCTCCATGGCGATCTTTATCGGAGCGATTGCGCTCCTCGGGTCGGGCCAGATCGAGGTGGGCCCCTCGATGCTCAAGAACAACCTCGACATCACCTATGCCATCGTCTGGCTGCTGGCGCTCGCCAATGTCGTGGGCACGCTCATCTGTATCGCGGCCTCGGGCGGCATTGCGCGCCTGACGACCATCCCCTTTGCGCTGCTGGCACCGTTCCTTTTCATGATCATCAGCTTTGCGGCCTTCCAATCGGGTCAGAACCTGATGGACCTCGTTGCGCTCTTCGCCTTTGGCCTCTTGGGGATCATGCTGCGCCGGTTTGACTGGTCGCGTCCGGCCTTTCTCATCGGCTTTGTGCTCTCGGGCCCGGCTGAGACCTATGCCAACCAGGCCGTCCAGATCGCCAATTCAAGGTTCCGCCGGAGCTTTGAGGACGGGATCGATTACATCTTTTCCCCCATCGTCATCGTGCTCATCGTTATTACGCTCCTGTCGGTCGTGCTTGGCCTGCGTCAGTCAAAGATGATCCAGGCGGAGGGCGATGTGGGCTCCGGTGCCAAGCGTGCGCCCCTGATCTTCCTCCTCGTGGTGCTGGGCTACCTGACGGTTGCCTTTGTCAACGCTGCGATGATCCCGGATTACGCAGCAACCGACCGGGTCTTTCCCCGCTTTGTGGCGGGGGTGTCGATCCTCGGCGGGGTGATCCTGCTCGTTCAGATGATGCTTCAGAAGGAGGACGCGCCGCTCTTTGCCGACCGTGAGGTGGCCGATGCGCGGGTGAATGCCCGCGGCCTCTGGTCCACGCTTGCGTGGTTCGGCGCGCTGCTCGGGCTCACGGCGATCTTCGGGTTCATCATCGCGCTCGCGCTCTTCCTCTTTGCCTTCATCTACTACCGTTCGGGCAAGGGCGTTGCCTTCTCGGCGCTCTACATGGCGGCGGGCATTGCCTTCATGTGCGGGATGGCGTGGCTGCTCAATCGCGACTTCCCGCCGGGTGTGCTGCAATCCTACGTCGATCTGCCATGGCCGCTGACCTGACCTTTCTCGCGCTGCCGGGTGACGGCATCGGGCCCGAGATCATGGCGGCAACGCTCGCGGTGCTCGAGGCCCTGCCGCTCTCGCGCGGGGTAGAGGTCCAGACGGCGGAGGTGGGATTTCCATCCCTTGAGGCGCATGGCGTCACCATCACGGGCGACGTCATCGCGCAGGCCCGCGCGGCCAATGGGATCATTCTGGGGCCGGTGTCGCACAACGCGTATCCGCCCCGCGTGGAAGGCGGCCTCAACCCGTCGGGCGTGCTCCGCGTGGGGCTTGAGCTTTACGCCAACATTCGCCCGGCCCGCACTTGGGCAGGTGTGCCCACCCCGATCGCGGCACCTGTTGATCTGATCGTGGCGCGCGAAAACCTCGAGGGGTTTTACGCGGATCGCAATATGGCCTCGGGCCCCGGAGAGATCTCCCCAGAACCGGGCCTCGTGCTGGCCATGCGCAAGATCACGGCCAAGGGATCGCGCCGGATCGCGGAGGCGGGCTTTGGGCTAGCCCGGAGGAAGGTGACCGCCGTCCACAAGGCCAATGTGATGCGGATGAGTGACGGGCTTTTCCTCGAGGAGGTTCGCAAGGTCGCGGCCACGCATCCCGAGATCGAATACGATGAAATGCTCG
>JBCBME010000178.1:0-5673 GCA_039822945.1 Pseudomonadota bacterium | reverse complement strand
CCCGACAGCCTCACACCGCGCGACGCCCTCCAGGCGCTCTACGAGCTGAAATCAAAGCTCGACTGAGCTTCATTGTTCCCCAAATACTTCCGCCGGAGGCATGTCGCCGCGTCAGAGGCGACCGCGCCGGAAGGGGCTCGATGCCCCGCCCGGCGCGACCCCTCACATCAGCTCGCGCACATCGGTCAGGCGCCCCGTCACCGCCGCCGCCGCCGCCATGGCCGGTGACATCAGGTGGGTGCGCGCCCCCCGGCCCTGCCGTCCCTCAAAGTTGCGATTGGACGTCGAGGCGCAGCGCACTTCGGGCCCGAGCTGGTCCGGGTTCATCCCGAGACACATCGAGCATCCTGCCAGCCGCCACTCGAAACCGGCCTCTTTGAAGACATCGGCCAGACCCTCTTCCTCGGCCTGAAGCCGCACGAGGCCCGAGCCCGGCACGACAATGGCCGTCGTCAACCGATCAGAAATGCGCTTGCCCCGCAGGACCTCCGCTGCGGCGCGCAGGTCCTCGATCCGGCCATTTGTGCAGGAGCCCAGAAAGACCGCGTCGATCTCGATATCCTCGAGCCGCGTTCCCGGTGCGAGCCCCATGTATTCGAGCGACCGCGCTGCCGCGGCCACCTTGCCGCCGGAGAAATCCTCGGGTGCAGGAACCGTGCCCGTGATCGGAAGGACGTCTTCGGGAGAGGTCCCCCAGGTCACCACCGGCGCGATGTCTTCGGCGGCGATTTCCACCACACGGTCAAAGACCGCGTCCGCGTCACTGTAAAGCGTGCGCCAATAAGACAGCGCCACCTCCCAAAGCGCCCCTTTCGGCGCATGGGCGCGACCGCGCACATAGGCAAATGTCGTCTCGTCCGGCGCGATGATGCCCGCCCGCGCACCGCCCTCGATGGCCAGATTGCAGATCGTCATCCGCCCTTCCATCGAAAGGCCCCGGATCGTGTCGCCCGCATATTCGATGACGTGCCCGGTGCCGCCGCCCGTGCCCGTGACCCCGATGACGTGGAGCGCGATGTCCTTGGCCGTCACGCCCGGGCGGAGCGTACCGGTCACCTCCACCTTCATGTTCTTCGATTTCTTCTGGATCAGCGTCTGCGTGGCCAGAACGTGCTCCACCTCCGACGTGCCGATGCCGTGGGCCAGCGCGCCAAAGGCGCCGTGGGTGGGCGTATGGCTGTCGCCGCAGACAATGGTGCAACCGGGCAGCGTCCAGCCCTGCTCTGGCCCCACGATGTGCACGATCCCTTGGCGGATATCGTTCATCTCGTAGTAATGCGGCAGCGCGAAATCCTGGACGTTGGCATGGAGCGCCTCGACCTGGATCCGGCTTTCTTCATTCTCGATCCCGCGCGCGCGATCCCACGTGGTGGGAACGTTGTGATCGGGCACGGCGATCGTCTTTTCAGGTGCGCGCACCTTGCGCCCGGCGAGCTTGAGCCCCTCAAAGGCCTGCGGGCTCGTCACCTCATGAACAAAGTGGCGATCAATGTAGAGGAGGCACGTCCCATCCTCACTCTCGTGGGTCACATGGGCGTCCCAGATCTTGTCGTAGAGGGTTTTGCCAGCCATGCCCGTGGGTCCTTGATCTGTCGGGTTCGCGTTTCCATGGCCCCTCGGGGCCGGTGCAGAAGTCAGGAGAGGCAGGCTCTATAGTCGCGCAAGCGCAGAGCGCGCCATGTCTATCCGAAGCCGGATCGCCAAAGGGATATGGGCGCCTTTTTCCATCCTCTGCAGATACGAATATTGGCACCCATAGGCAAGCTGAGCCCGGACACGCGCATGCGGCGCGGGTGATCTGGCAAGGCTCCCGCGCCGTATTCTGGATATGGCATACACCAAACACACGCAGAGCCCGCTCTTTCGGATCGTCCACGTGGTGCTGATCTGTGGGCTTATCGGCGCGGCAGTGACCGCCGCGCGGGCCGCGACGGAGGGCGAGATGTATAAAGGCTACGAGATGCCCCCCTACGACGTGGTGGAGAGCGACGGCGGCACCGAGTTGCGGGCATACGCCCCCCACATCCTCGCCGAGGTCACAGTGCGCGGCAGCCAAAGCCAGGCGGTGAGCCGCGGCTTTCAGGTCCTGGCCAATTACATCTTCGGGGGCAACGCGACGGGGCAAAAGATCGCCATGACAGTCCCCGTCACCCAGGAACCGACCGAGGGCGCGAGCCAGACCTGGACGGTCTCCTTCATGATGCCATCGAGCTTTGACATCGCGACACTGCCTGCAGCGCGCAACGACGCGGTCCGCTTTGTGGAGACAGAGCCCGAGAGGCTTCTCGTGCGCGGCTTTTCGGGCTTTCGCACCGATAAGGCGCTCGGCGAAAATGCCAGCGCTCTGCTGAAAGCCGCGCAGGCAAGCGGTCTCACCGTCACCGGCGCCCCGCGCTACTTTTTCTACGACGGCCCCATGACCCCACCCTGGGCGCGCCGAAACGAAGTCGCGGTCCCCGTGCGCCCTTTGAAAGAAACCAGCTCTTAAGAATTCCCACGTTAGAGGTCGCGCATGACGCGTTACTCTCCGGAATTCGATATCGATTTTCCGCCCGTGATGGGTCGGGAGGCGAAATCTGTTGATGCGTTTGCGGCGATGGTCGATCTTCCGGTGCTCTTGCGCACGCATTGCATCCGGCTATGCATGTTTGCGAGCGTCGCAAAGCTGAGCGAAAATCAGGAAAGCCGCGCCTCCGCGATTGAGGGCGCCGCCCGCGCGCTCCAGGGGATCGAGCGGATGAACTCCGCCCTCATCGAGAGAAAACCGCTCCCCGAACTCCACCAGGAGGCGCTCGCCTGGGCCAGGTCCATCGTCGACGGCATCAGCCACAAGCTTGAGCCCATCGCGAAATACGCGCGCCACTCCGCGTCCATCGTGGAAAAGTTCAGACGCGAGGGTGACATCAGCGCCGACGATATCGAGGAGCTCATCAGCCTCGCCTACACGCAGCTCCACTACGCGGCCGTTGATCTTTCCAAAGCCATCTCCGACGCCCATGCCGAGATCGTCCGCCAAGACCGCGCCCGCGCCGAAGACGCCCGGGGCTCCGCACAAGAGGCGATGGACCGGATCGATTCCATCAGCCGAACCGTCCGCCTCATCGCCGTGAACGCCGCCGTCGAAGCCGCGCGCGCAGGCGAGGCCGGGCGCGGATTTTCGGTGATCGCGCAGGAAATCAAATCCCTCTCCGAGGCCACCGAAAGCGCCAGCGGAGAGGTGCGCGCCTCGCTCAACGGGATCATGAGCAACCTGCGCCTCTGACCGCGCCTCACGAACGGCCCGCTCATTTGCAATGCGCAGGCGCATCGCTACGGTGGTCCCATGGAAGAGGACCAGACCGACCTCACCGGCGCCGCCACAGACCTTCTGTCCCAGTTCGACCTTTTCTTGACGGTCCTGATGCGGCCCTGGAACGGCTACCAGATCGGGATCGCCATAGCGCTCTTCGGACTGGCCTGGTTTCTCAACCGCATCTTTGCCCCGCGCATGCGCACCTGGCTCTCAAACCGGGAAAACTGGCCGCTCTGGCGCATCAAAACCGTCCTCGCGATCCTTCAGCGGCTCCGGGGCATCTTCTTTGTCATCCTCATCTGGGGCACCGTCGCGGTGATGCGCGAGGTCACATGGCCGTCGCGCTCCAACTTTCTGGCCATCATCGCGACGCTGGCTCTGGCATGGCTCGTGGTGGCCTTCGTCACGCGGCTTATCCGCAACAAGGTCTTGCGCCAGATCGTGCGCTACAGCGCCTGGGCCTACGTGACGCTGCAGATCACGGGGCTCCTCGAACAGACGACCGCCCTCCTCGACGGGCTCGCGCTTTCGCTCGGCGACTTCCGCATCTCGGCCCTTCTCATTGTTCAGGCGCTCCTGTCGCTCGGCATCCTGATCACCGCCGCGCGCCTCATCACCCGCGTCACATCTGAGCGGATCCAGCGCAGTGAGGACATGTCCCCCTCCATGCGGGTGCTCGTCGTCAAGATGCTCCAGATCGTGCTTTACGGCTGCGCGATCTTCATCGGTCTTGAGACGGTGGGCGTCGATCTCACAGGCCTCGCCTTTTTGTCGGGCGCCATTGGTGTCGGGCTCGGCTTTGGCCTGCAAAAGGTCGTCTCGAACCTCGTCTCGGGCGTCATCATCCTCCTCGACAAGTCGATCAAGCCGGGCGACGTCATCTCCCTCGGCGAGACCTTCGGCTGGATCAACGCGCTCGGCGCCCGCTATGTCAGCGTCGTCACGCGCGACGGCCGCGAATACCTCATCCCGAACGAGGACCTCATCACCAATCAGGTGGTGAACTGGTCCCACTCCAATGAGTTCGTCCGTCTCGATATCTATTTCGGCACATCCTACGGCTGCGATCCCCACGCCGTGCGCCGCATCGCCATCGAGGCCGCCGCCGGGGTCAACCGCGTGCTCAAGGACCGCGCGCCCGTCTGCCACATCGTGGGCTTTGGCGACAGCTCCGTCGATTATATCCTGCGTTTCTGGATCGATGACCCGACAGGCGGGCTCACCAACATTCGCGGCAACGTCTATCTGGCGCTTTGGGACGCCTTTCAGGCCAACAACATCTCCATCCCCTTCCCACAGCGCGAAGTGCGGATGCTGGGCGACACACCGCCACAGACTATGGCCGCCGATTGACGGAGCCGTTGTCTTGTGGGCTTTGGGGGGCTACCTTTCACACATGCCCAGCGCCGGGGCACGCGGCGCGTAAAAGAAGGAGGACTATGTCCTGTCTCTTTTGTCTGATGCGGCTCAAGCCGCGGATGCAGGGATGAGCGCGATGGCCGCATCTCCCGCCATGATGAGCGAGGCCACACGGGCCCTCATCACCACCACCCTGAGCGAAGAAAAAGCCGAAGACATCGTCGAGATCGATTTGCGTGGCAAATCGGAGATGGGCGATTTCATGGTTGTGGCCTCTGGCCGCTCCACCCGGCAGGTCTCGGCGCTCGCGGACAAGCTCATCGAAAAGCTCAAGTCCGAGCTCAAGGTCGCCTGCCGTGTCGAGGGCAAGGGCGCCGGCGACTGGGTGCTCATCGATGCGGGCGACGTGATCGTTCACATCTTCCGCCCCGAAGTGCGCGAGTTCTACCAACTCGAAAAGATGTGGCTCAGCCCGGGCGACGCCGCCACCTCCGCCTGAATGCGGATTACGATTTGCGCCGTGGGCCGCCTTCGGGCGGGCCCGGAGCGTGAGCTGGTCGACGACTACACACAGCGGTTCGAGCGAACAGGTCGGCAGCTCGGCCTGACCGGTCTCACCCTCCGCGAGATCGAGGCCAAGAAGGGCGGCATGGACAAAGAGGCGGAACTTTTGTCCCGCGCAGTCCCCACGGGGGCCCGCCTCATCTGCCTCGACGAGCGCGGCAAACTCATGACATCGCCCGATTTCGCGCACCACCTCGCGGCGTGGCGCGACGACGGCGTGGGCGAGGCAGCCTTCATCATCGGCGGCGCGGACGGCATCGCCACCGCATTGCGCAGCCGCGCGGATCTCAGCCTCAGCTTCGGCAAAATGGTTTGGCCCCATATGCTGGCCCGTGCCATGCTCTGCGAGCAACTCTACCGCGCCGCATCGATCCTCGCGGGGTCTCCCTACCACCGTGTGTAGCGGCATGACGGACCAAGAAAGGCCGCCCCATGGCAAACTTCCACATCGGCAAACT
>JBCBME010000177.1:0-5679 GCA_039822945.1 Pseudomonadota bacterium | reverse complement strand
GAAAAGATCACGCACGGTAGCAGAGAGGGCACGAATCGTGCCCCGAACATCAGGTGAGGCACGTGCCGGCATCACGGCTCACAATGACGATCTCGAGACTGTCGCGCTGGCGACGGACCAGCCAGGTCAGCGCCTGGATGACTGCGGCGCTCGTGCTCACCGGCGTTGTGCTCGCTGTCATGACGTTCATGGCGCTCGGCCCGCTCGACCAGACCACTGGCGGGACGGCGCTGCGCCTCGTGATCCTCGCGGACTTTGTCTACGTGATGACGGTTGCGGCGCTCGTCCTGTTCCGGGTGGCGCAAATGATCGCGGCCCGTCGCGCGAAGTCTGCAGGCTCCCGCCTTCACTTGCGTCTGACGGGCGTCTTCGCGC
Source organism: Pseudomonadota bacterium (assembly GCA_039822945.1). GTDB lineage: Bacteria > Pseudomonadota > Alphaproteobacteria > Rhodobacterales > Rhodobacteraceae > Shimia_B. The sequence goes on along the minus strand of JBCBME010000177.1, from coordinate 5,304 downwards.
TCGTTGCGCTGGTGCCCACGGTGATCGTGGCCGTCTTCGCAGTGCTCACGGTGAATACCGGCCTTGAGGGGTGGTTTTCCGAACGCGTGCGCAGCGTCATTGGGGCGTCGGTTGCAGCCGCAGAAGCCTACGGAGAGGCGGAGGAGCGCGGTCTTGCCAATGACACCCTCATCGTCACGCGTGTCCTCAATGGAGAGCGCACTGCACAGGGGCTGATTTCCGACAGCGCTTTCGACGGACAGGTGCGCCAGATCCTGTCGCGCGTGCAACCGCGCATCCAGCGAGGCCTGAAGGAGGCCTTCGTCATCGACAGCAACGCCGCGATCCGGGCGCGTGGCGCGTCATCCTATGAATTCGACTATGAAAGCCCGCTGCCCGCCCATTTCGACGCGCTTGGCACGCTTGACGTGCTGGTGGTGGAAGATTGGGAAAACAATGAGTTCCGAGCGCTGGCGCGGCTCTCTGCCTTCACGGACCGCTACCTCTATGTCAGCCGGACGGTGGACGGTGACATCCTCACCCTGCTGGATGAAACGCAGGAAACCGCTCAGCTCTATCAACAGTTGGAGAGCGACCGGGGGCGTCTGCTCTTCGACTTTGGTCTGCTGTATTTGGGCTTTGCTGTGATCCTCATCCTTGCGGCGACATGGGTCGGGCTCTGGTTCGCGGAACGGCTCTCGCGCCCGGTGGGGCGTCTGGCCGGGGCAGCGCAGCGCGTCGGTGCAGGTGACCTCAGCGTGCGGGTGCCAGAGGAGCAGGGCGATGATGAAATCGCCATGCTCGGCCGGTACTTCAATCAGATGACCGCCCAGCTCAACGGGCAGCGGCAGTCGCTCCTCGACAATAACGAACAGATCGAGCGGCGGCGCAGGCTTTTCGACAGCGTGCTGAGTTCTGTCACGTCTGGCGTGGTGGGCGTCGACCGTGAGGGCCGCATCACCTTTGTGAACCGCTCCGCAGAACGCTTGCTTGGGATCGCCTCTGAGACCGAGGGGCGCCCGCTGGCTGTCGCCATCCCCGAGTTTGGCCCACTCTTTGAGGAATTGAGCGTGGCCCGTAGCGGCACCGCACAGCGCGAGGTGAAGCTCACGCGCAAAGGGGTGAACGAGATCTTGCTCGTGCGCATGGCCACGCGCCGCGAGGAGGGCGATGCCTCCGAGGGCTATGTGATCGCCTTTGAGGATGTGACCTCGCTTGTCTCCGCGCAGCGCATGGCAGCCTGGGGCGACGTGGCCCGCCGCATTGCCCACGAGATCAAGAACCCGCTCACGCCGATCCAGCTCTCAGCAGAGCGCATCAAGCGCAAGTTTGGGCCCAAGGTGGGTGAGGACAGCGATCAACTTGACCAGATGACCGATGTGATCGTGCGGCAGACAAACGATCTCCGCCGCATCGTCGATGAGTTCTCGAAATTCGCCCGTATGCCCGAGCCCGACCGCAAGCACGGTGATCTGGCCGAGCTCATGCGCGCAGCGGTCCTGCTGCAAGAAAACGGCAATCCGCATATCAGCTACGTGACCGATATCGAGAGCGGCCCGATGCCGGTGCTCCTTGACGACACGCTGATCTCTCAGGCCCTCACGAACCTTCTGAAGAACGCCGCAGAGGCCATCGAGACCCGCACCAAGGCAGGCCATGATTTCAATCCGAAGATCCGCGTGGCTCTGAGCAACGACGAAGACACCATCCATCTGACGATCGAGGACAACGGCATCGGCCTGCCCGCCGACCGGATGCGCCTCTTTGAGCCTTATGTGACCTCCCGCGAGGAAGGGACGGGGCTCGGCCTGCCGATCGTCCTCAAGATCGTGGAGGAGCATGAAGGCACGCTGATGCTCTCTGATGCAGCCCCATTCGATACCGACCACCGGGGCGCTCGCGCCGATCTGCGCCTGCCCCGCGCCGCCATTCCAGCCGACCTAGAAAAAGAAGCAGTTTGACCCATGAATGATATGACCTCTGACATCCTCATTGTTGACGACGAAAAAGACATCCGGGAGCTGATCTCTGACATTCTCGAAGACGAGGGCTTTGCCACCCGTCTGGCCGGGAACTCGGATGAGGCCATGGGCCACATCAACACCGATCCGCCAGGGCTCCTGATCCTGGATATCTGGCTGAAAGACAGTCGAATGGACGGCATCGACATCCTCAAGACGGTCAAGCGCGACAATCCCGACGTTCCCGTGGTCATCATTTCGGGCCATGGCAACATTGAGATCGCGGTCGCAGCCATCAAACAGGGCGCCTACGACTTCATCGAAAAGCCTTTCAACATCGATCAACTCCTCGTTGTGATCCGCCGCGCCATGGAGGCCAGCCGCTTGCGTCGGGAGAACTCCCAGCTGCGCCGCCGTGATGGCGCGAGCGCAGAGATGGTGGGTGAGGGCGCGGCCTTCCGCGCGCTGAAATCCCAGCTCGACAAGGTGACGAAATCGAACGGTCGCGTGATGCTCACCGGCCCTGCGGGCGCGGGCAAAGAGATCGCGGCGCGGTACATCCACGCCAATTCCAATCGCGCCTCAGCGCCCTTCGTGAGCGTCAACTCCGCCGCAATCGAGCCCGAACGTATGGAAGAGGTGCTCTTTGGCCGCGAAAGCCTCGACCGCGGCGTGGAACCCGGCTTGCTGGAACAGGCCCATGGCGGCGTCGTCTTCTTTGACGAGGTGGCCGACATGCCGCTTGGCACCCAATCAAAGATCCTGCGCGTGCTTGTCGACCAGAGCTTTCAGCGTGTGGGCGGCACCTCAAAAGTGCGCGTCGATATACGTGTGATCTCGTCCACCAACCGCAATCTGCGCGCTGAAATCGATGCGGGCACCTTCCGACAGGAGCTTTATCACCGGCTCAACGTTGTCCCCATTGATGTGCCCTCGCTTGAGGATCGTCGCGAAGACATCCCGCTGCTCGCACGGCATTTCATCAGCGAATTCAACAAGGTGCAGGGCCTTCCTCATCGAGATATCAGCTCCGAGGCTGACGCTCTCTTGCAGACAATGGTGTGGCCCGGAAACGTGCGCCAACTCAAGAATGTTATCGAGCGCGTGCTGATCTTGGGATCGGGCTCCGAGCCCATCGCGCCGGGAGATCTCCCGCAGGCCGAAAGTGCGCCAGCCGAGGATCGTGTGGTGCTCTCTGGCTCTCTGGCGACGCTATCGCTCCGCGATGCGCGCGAGCTTTTCGAGCGGGAATACCTGCTCACCCAGATCAACCGTTTTGGCGGCAACATCTCCCGGACGGCGGCCTTTGTGGGCATGGAACGCTCGGCGCTCCACCGAAAGCTGAAGTCCTTGGGCGTGGTCACCACCAACAAATCCGGTGCCCGCGTGGCAGCCTTTGAAGGAGCCGCTGACGCCGCGGAATAACGTCTGCAATTGACGCCCGCGTCCCAAAATGCCAACTCTGAGCGCCTGAGAGCCGGGACACTCGGGGCAACAGAGACATTCAATGAAGGTCATCATCTGTGGCGCAGGGCAGGTGGGTTGGCAGATCGCCAAACACCTCGCGGGCGAGAAAAACGATGTCACGGTCGTCGATCTCAATGTGGATCTGGTGCGCCGAGCTACTGACGCGCTGGATGTCCAAGGCATCCATGGTCATGCGAGCTATCCGGACGTGCTGGCGCGCGCGGGCGCCGAAGACGCCGACATGATCATCGCGGCCACACATTCCGATGAGGTGAACATGGTCACCTGTCAGGTGGCCCATTCCATCTTTGAGGTGCCGCGCAAGATCGCGCGGCTGAGGGCGCAAAGTTATCTCGACGCGATCTACGCCGATATCTACCGCCGCGATCACTTGCCCATCGATGTGGTGATCTCGCCTGAAAAAGAAGTCGCTGAGGCGGCGCTCCGCCGGATCAGCGCGCCTGCGGCCTTTGACACGGAGCTCTTTTTCGGCGGACGCGCGCAGCTCCTTGGCATCTCGATCGAGGATGCCTGCCCGGTGATGAACACGCCGCTCCGGCAGCTCACAGAGCTCTTCTCGACGCTGCGGGCCCGGATCGTGGGCATCCGCCGTCAGGGGAAGCTCTTTGCCCCCGGGGCCGACGATCAGATCCTGGCCGGCGACGCCTGTTATTTCATGGCCCACATGGAAGATGTGCCGCGCACGCTCGAGGTGTTTGGCAAGATCACGAAAAAGCAGGAGCGGATCGTCATTCTCGGCGGCGGCAATGTGGGTTTGCGCGTGGCGCGGACCCTGGAGAGCCGCACAGAGCGGATCCGCGCCCGCATTATCGAAAAGAACCGGGCCTGCGCCGAACGGGCCGCTGACGAGCTTGAAAAGACGATCGTGCTTCACGGTGATGGCCTCGATAGCGGGCTCATGATCGAGGCGGGTGTGCAAAACGCCGATGCTCTGCTCGCTGTGACCGATGATGACAAGACCAACATCCTGGCCGCGGTGCGTGCCAAGCAGGCGGGTGCCCAGAACGCGATCTGTCTCATCAATGATCCCACGCTCGTGCCGCTTCTGGATGCGCTCAACATCGATGCCTACATCAATCCACGCTCGACGACGGTGAGCTCAATCCTGCGCCATATCCGGCATGGCCGCGTGAAATCGGTCTACTCCATTGGGGATGCAGAGGCCGAGCTCATCGAGGCGCAGGTGCTGTCCACGAGCCCGATTTCGGGGGAGAAAATCGGTGACATCGACTTTCCCAAGGGCGTGCTCGTGGGGGCCATCCAATCAGGCAACGAAGTGATCGCACCGGTGGCCGACACCGTTGTCAAGGAAGGCGATGTGGTGGCGATCTTTGCGCTCACCCAAGACGTGGGCGAGGTGGAGCGGCTGCTGCAAGTCTCCATCGACTTCTTCTAGGGCTCCATGCGCGCGACGCTGAATTCGCTTCCGATCCTCGTGATCCTTCTGGGGGCGAGTGGCCTGATGATGTTCGTGCCCTCAATTGTGGCCGCCAATTACGGGGATGGCCCCTCTGCGCGCGCCTTTGCCCAGTCAGGGCTCTTTACACTCCTCGTCACCGCCTTCGTAGCCATTGCCTCTCGCGGCCTGGCGCCCGTCCATCAGGTGCGCGCGCAGCTTCTTGCGCTCCTCATCGGGTTTCTTGCACTGCCGCTCGTGCTGGCGCTGCCTTTCCGGGCCTCGATCAGCGATACGAGCTTTACGAACGCGTATTTCGAGATGGTCTCTGCGCTCACCACCACAGGAGCCACGCTCTATGATGCGCCGGGGCGGTTGTCGGAGGCTGAGGCCTTCTGGCGGGCCTTTGTGGCCTGGAATGGCGGCTTTCTGATGTGGTCGGCAGCGGTCGCGCTTTTTGCCCCAATGGGCCTTGGTGGA
>JBCBME010000176.1:0-5702 GCA_039822945.1 Pseudomonadota bacterium | reverse complement strand
GCCGACGAAAACGGCGCGTCGCTGCCGGTCGCGGCCCTTGTCGATCAGTTCTACAAGGACGTGCAAAAGCTGGGCGGTGGTCGTTGGGATACCTCATCTCTGATCAGACGCCTGCGCGCTGCGGGTTGAAACACGCGCAAAACCTCGGAAAAATTCGGCGTAAGGATTTTTCCACCCCTTGCGCTTAGGGGATTGTGACGCTAAACGGCGCGCACTTCACAGACGGGGCTGGGACCTCGGGGGAGACATCCCCGTTGTTCCGCCGGTTGGGTCGCGTGCCCTCTCGCCCCGTCGAGGATTGAAACCGGAAAGGAAATTGCATGGCTCTTCCAGAGTTTACCATGCGCCAGCTCCTCGAAGCTGGTGTGCACTTCGGCCACCAAACCCAGCGCTGGAATCCGCGCATGGCCGAATTCATCTATGGCGACCGCAACGGCATCCACATCGTGGACCTGACGCAGACGGTGCCGATGCTTGACGCAGCGCTCAACGTGATCCGCGAGACAGTGGCCAAGGGCGGCCGCGTGCTTTTCGTGGGCACCAAGCGCCAGGCGCAAGCCCCCGTCGCAGAGGCGGCCGAGAAGTGCGCGCAATACTATATGAACCACCGCTGGCTTGGCGGCACGCTCACCAACTGGAAAACTGTTTCCCAGTCCATCAACCGCCTTCGCGCGATCGATGAGAAGATGGATGCAGGCGCCGAAGGCCTCACCAAGAAAGAGCGCCTCGGCATGGAGCGCGAGCAAGGCAAACTGCAAGCCTCGCTCGGCGGCATCCGCGAAATGGGCGGCGTGCCTGATCTCCTCTTCGTCATCGACGTGAACAAGGAAGATCTCGCCATCGCAGAAGCCAAGAAGCTCGGCATTCCTGTGGTGGCCGTGGTCGATACGAACTGCTCGCCAGACGGCGTGGATTATATCATCCCCGGCAATGACGATGCCGCCCGCGCGATCGCGCTTTACTGCGATCTGGCCGCGCGCGCTGCGCTCGACGGCATGACCGCACAGATGGGTGCAGCTGGCATCGATCTCGGCGAAATGGAAGAGGGCGTCGCAGAAGAGGTTGTTGAAACCGTCGCGGAAGACGCCCCCGCCGAAGCAGGCTAATAAGAGCCGCACCAAAGCTTTTTGACCGTCGCGCTCCTCGCATGGCGCGGCGGCTTTCTCCGGACAAAGAGGAATAGGCAGATGGCAATTACCGCTGCACTGGTCAAAGAACTGCGCGAAAAATCTGGCGCAGGCATGATGGACGCCAAAAAGGCACTCACCGAGAACGACGGTGACATGGAAGCCGCCATGGACTGGCTGCGCACCAAAGGCCTCGCAAAGGCTGCGAAAAAGTCGGGCCGCACCGCCGCAGAGGGCCTCGTTGCCGTGGCCGTTGATGGCGGCACTGGCGTGGCTGTTGAGGTGAACTCCGAGACTGACTTCGTCGCCAAGAACGCAGACTTCCAGGGCATGGTCGCCAAGATCGCAACGGCTGCGCTTTCGGTCGCTGATACCGAAACGCTGCAGAGCGCCGACATTGCGGGCAAGCCCGTGTCGGAGCTCATCACCGACGCCGTGGCCACCATCGGGGAGAATATGGGCCTGCGCCGCATGGCAAAGATCGACGGCGATCAGGTGGTCTCCTACGTCCACAACGCTGCCGCGGACGGCATGGGCAAGATCGGCGTTCTCGTGGCGCTGAAGGGTGACAATGCCGCATTTGGCAAGCAGGTCGCGATGCATATCGCCGCCGTGAACCCTGCCGCACTCAACGAAGCTGAGCTCGACCCGGCCGTCGTCGAGAAGGAAAAGCAGGTCCAGATCGACATCGCCAAGGAAAGCGGCAAGCCCGACAACGTCATCGAAAAGATGATCGTGGGCCGCATGAAGAAGTACATGGCCGAGGTCACGCTCATGGGGCAGTCCTTCGTCGTGAACCCGGATCTGACCGTGGAAGCCGCGGCCAAGGAAGCGGGCGTCGAAGTGACCGGGTTCGTGCGTCTCGAGGTCGGCGAAGGCATCGAAAAGAAAGAAGAAGACTTCGCCGCAGAAGTCGCCAAGACCGTCGCCGGGACCTGAGCCAGCGATAAAAAATTGAGCGAGGCCGAAGCAGATCCGGCCCCGCTCAAAAACTGGCAACAAATCACTCAAGAAATACGGCGCCGCCGGGACAGGCGACGCCGTAAGATCTGCACCCCCCAATTTGGGGAAGAGACGGGGCGCGACGGCCCAAGATCGGGAAGCCCGGGCCTGATCATATAGCGGGAGCGCTCTCCGCGTAATCGCGCGGCGCCACTCCCTAGTTCCTGGCTATAAAGCCTCCACTCACGGAACACCTCAAACATACCCGAAAGTTGACGTCGGGGAAGTATAGGATTCCGTACTTTTTGATTAACGAGTCAAAAATCAGGCTTCGAGAACGAACATCTGGTTCTGAAACGCAACCTTCAGAAGGGCCTGCGCTGTTGTGTCGACATCGAGGCTTTCGCGGGCGAGCCGCAGGTGCTTTTCGACCGTTGCCGCTGTCAGGCCCATGAGCGTCGCGATGTCCTGCGTGGTCTTTCCGTCGCCCACCCATTCAAGCACTTCGCGTTGCCTTTTGGTGAGGCTGCGGGCGCCGGTATAGGGCAGGGAGATGATCTTGAGATGGGCGACGTTGTTCATCAGAACGATGTTCTTGCCGTGCCGGGCCCACATCTCATCGGCGTCTGTCTGTGACACGCCTGGCGCGCAGGTAAGTGCAATGGCACCTTTTGACCGCGCAGACACGGATTTGAAGCTCACAGTATAGCCGGCCGTGACATCCATTTTCTGGTTGAATTCCAAAACTTTACGCTCTGATGCTGAGAGAGCACCTGAGCTTTCCATCTGCCGGATCATGTCCCAACTGGCCGCACCATCGTTGTTGCGGGCCCAATTCACCATTGGCGCATGAAAGTAGAGCCCGTTGTCTATGAAATGGCTAATATATTTCGGATCATGGTTCGTCAGGATGACGAGATCGTTCGGATCGCCGAGCGAGCTCTGCGTCATGTACCTCGTGAAGCCATAAAGGATCCGGTCAAACCCGAACTCAGCCATCTGTGCTTGGTGCATGTCCCAGAGCTCTTCGATGCTCTGCGCTTCGGTGACGCGCTCAATATATGCGGGAAGCGACATCATGCGGAGAGATGGCCGTGCAGGGCGCGTATCGCGAGTGTGTAGGACGCGGGCCCAAAGCCTTGGACAGAGCCTAGCGCGGCTTTGCTCAGATAGCTTGTATGGCGATAATCCTCACGGGCATGGGTGTTGGAAAGATGGACTTCGACGGTCGGAATCTCGCATGAGAGCACCGCATCCATGATCGCAATCGAGGTATGCGTGTAAGCGCCTGCATTGATGATCAGACCGTCATGAACGCCACGCGCACCGTGAATCGCCTCGACCAACGCGCCTTCGTGATTCGTTTGTTCAAATCCGAGATCTATGGTGAGGGCGAGGGCTTCAGCACGGCACAGCTCTTCAACATCTGTCAACGTGGCTGAGCCATAGACGTCGGGCTGACGCGTTCCGAGCAGGTTGAGGTTAGGGCCGTTCAGCACAAGGATCGACGTCAAAAGTGGCTCATTTCTGAGAGAGTGGTAAACTATGTCTCAGCTAGCCACTTAATGGGCAGCTGATCAAGCCTGTCAGATGCGCGTCGGTGCTTAGCAGCCGATTATCCAGCTCAAACAGCACCCTAGCTCACATCTTTATTTACCATAATGTTGATTATGAGTTTTTGAGCCTATGGGTCAGTCCCCCAGCACAACCTGTAACAGCGGTGACTTGGATGATGAGAAGCCATCAAGCACGCTGAAATGGTGCGCGCCTTGCTCTTCCACCAACGACATATGGCCCCCGAGATCCCCCCACAAGAGATGAAGCGCGCGCGACTGTCGAAGAAATATGGGTCGCTCTTCGGACCCGACCCACAGCGTGGTGCGAACGCTCGTTCGTGGGCGCAGAAGCATCGGGCTCTCAGACGCCGCGCTGGCACCGTTCAGCCCAAGTGTCCAGTTCATACGCGTCATAAGGAGCGGTCTCAGATCGTAGACACCGCTGATGCATGTCACCCGCGCGATGCGGTCCAGGACCTTGGGATCGAGCTTGCTCTCTGAGCTCACAAGCTTCGCCGCGATCTGCCCCCCTGCCGAGTGCCCACTCAGAAAGAGTGGGCCTTCAAAGAGGTCCGCGGCCTTACTGACAGCGCGCGCGGCGTCCTCTGCGATCTCAGGCAGCGTTGCCTCCGGCGTCAGTGTATAGCCCGGCAGGCAAACGGCGTAGCCCTGGTCCAAGGCGCCGGCGGCCATGTGGCTCCAATCCCGCGGCGCAAGATACATCCAGTAGCCGCCATGGAAGAAAATCATCAGCCCTTTCGGCGCCCCCTGCCCCGGCCAGAAGATGTCGAGCGTCTGCCGCGGCTTTTCCCCGTACGCGATATTCAGCTCCGCGTTGGCCCGCGCCCGGAAGTCTGCTGCGAGGCCGGGCAACGCGGTGAGGTAGGCGTCGCCACCGGGAATGTATGCAGCGTTGGCAAAGGCGTCGTCCCAGTCGATCCCCATGGTGCAAGGCCCCTCCACAGCCGCCGGCAGGCTAGCCAGCGGCGGCGTGATTGCAAGCCTCAGCCCAGGGCGTACCCCGCGCCGCGAACGGTGCGCACAGGATCGACGCCGCCATGCTTGCACAGAGCCTTGCGGAGCCGCCCGATATGGACGTCTACCGTGCGCGTATCCACGTAGATATCGCGCCCCCAAACCCGGTCGAGAAGCTGCTCGCGCGACCACACGCGGCCAGGCTTCTCGAGAAGGGTCGTGAGAAGTCGAAACTCGGTGGGCCCGAGCTTCACGTCTTCTCCGGCGCGACGGACGCGGTGATGCTCGGTGTCGAGCGTTATGTCCTCAAATTCAAGCTGCGTGCCAAGCGAGCCCGGGCGGGCCCGACGCAGCTGCGTTTTGACACGCGCCATGAGTTCGAGCACCGAATAGGGTTTGGTGACGTAGTCATCCGCCCCCGTTTCAAGGCCACGGATCTTGTCGACTTCTTCGGTGCGGGCGGAAAGCATGATGATGGGCACAAGGCGCGTGTCCTTGCGCATCTTCAACTGGCGGCAGACTTCAATGCCCGACACGCTGGGCAGCATCCAGTCCAGTACGACGACGTCGGGCCGGTCTTCGTCGACCAGAAGGAGAGCTTCTTCCCCGTTCTCGGCCTCGATGACGCGAAATCCCTCACTCTCCAAATTGTAACTGAGGACGGCGCGCTGTGCTGGCTCGTCCTCCACAAGCAGAACCGAAGGGCGCGGTGTCATCGTTACGATTGTTCCAGATCTGGCGCTGTGGCCCCTTTAGGGCGTGCGTCTTCCGGACGTTCGCCGCTGACGAGATAAATAACTTCCTCGGCAACATTGGTGGCGTGATCGCCCATGCGTTCAATGTTCTTGGCAATAAAATGGAGATGCATGCATGCGGTGATGTTGCGCGGATCTTCCATCATGTGGGTCAAAAACTCACGGAAGAGCGCGTTGTACATTTGGTCCACGCCTTCGTCGCGTTCCCGCACGTCGGCGGCGAGCGCAGCATCGCGCTGGATGAAGGCATCCAGCACGTCTTTGAGCATGAGATCAACGGGACGGACAAGACGCTCAAGCGCATGGCGCGCGAAGTTGATCTCATGCTCAAAGACGTGCTGGATGCC
>JBCBME010000175.1:0-5705 GCA_039822945.1 Pseudomonadota bacterium | reverse complement strand
TATGACGATTGGCATGCGGGCAATGATCCAGCCGGTATAAATACCCAGGACCCCGAGCTTATGGCGCGTCTCGACCCCATCGAGGGGGGACGGCGGCTCAACAACTACCTCAAGGTCATGACGCTCGAGGCCCAGACCATCGCGCGCGCCTGCGGCAAGAGCCATTTGCACAATTTGGAACCAGAAGACCTTTGCGCGCTCACATTGGAGGCCGCAGCCATGGCCAAGATCCCTCTTGCGGGGACAGACTGGTACCCGGGAAAACCGGGCACGTCATACTAGGGGGACAACCATGACCACAGACCTTGCCGCCTTCGCCGCCGAAAAGGGCGTGAAGTACTTCATGATCTCGTTCACGGATCTCTTCGGCGGGCAGCGTGCGAAGCTTGTCCCGGCGCAAGCCATCGCAGACATGCAGGAAGAGGGCGCAGGGTTTGCGGGTTTTGCCGCGTGGCTCGACATGACGCCCGCTGATCCCGATATGCTGGCGGTGCCTGATCCGGCATCCGTCATCCAGCTGCCTTGGAAGCCTGAGGTGGCGTGGGTCGCGGCCAACTGCGTCATGGAGGGGGAAGAGGTTGCACAGGCCCCGCGCAATGTCCTGCGCCGCCAGATTGCAGCGGCCGCCGCTCAGGGCCTCCATGTAAAGACAGGCGTTGAGGCGGAGTACTTTCTGCTCACACCCGAGGGCACGGCAATTTCCGACCCCTTCGATACGGCCGAGAAGCCCTGTTATGACCAACAGGCCGTGATGCGCCGCTACGACGTGGTGCGCGAGATCTGCGATTACATGCTCGCGCTCGGGTGGGGCCCCTACCAGAACGACCATGAAGACGCGAACGGCCAGTTTGAGATGAACTGGGAGTTCGATGACGCGCTAGCAACCGCCGACAAACACTCCTTTTTCAAGTTCATGGTGAAGTCGGTCGCCGAAGCACACGGGCTTCGCGCGACTTTCATGCCAAAGCCCATCGAGGGGCTGACAGGCAACGGCTGCCACACTCATGTGAGCGTCTGGGACGCGCCGGGTGCGGCGGCAAAGACCAATGTCTTTGCCCGTGACGGCGACGGACCCACGGGCGAGGTGGGGCTTTCGGAGCGGGGAAAGCACTTCCTCGGCGGGATCATGGCCCATGCTGGTGCCATGGTGGCCATCACCAACCCCACCGTGAACAGCTACAAGCGCATCAATGCGCCAGAGACGACCTCCGGCGCGACCTGGGCCCCAAACACCATCACGTGGTCGGGCAACAACCGCACGCATATGGTGCGCGTCCCCGCGCCCGGGCGCTTTGAGCTGCGCCTTCCTGACGGCGCGGCAAATCCCTACCTCCTGCAGGCCACGATCATTGCCGCCGGGCTCGATGGGCTGGCCACAGAGGCCGATCCGGGCCGCCGCTACGACATCAACATGTACACGGAAGCCAACAAGGCGCGCGGCGCGAAGAAGCTGCCTCTCAATCTTCTCGATGCGCTGCGGGCATTCAACCGGGACAGCGCCCTGAAGTCAGCACTGGGGGACGAGTTCTCTGCGGCGTTTCTCAAGCTGAAGACCCGAGAATGGAACGCCTACGCCTCTCACTTCTCGGAGTGGGAGAGGCAAAACACCCTCGATATCTGAGCATGCTCAGAGACTTACGGCGCGGCAGCGCTGTGGAGCCATGCCTTCGCCTGGCGCCTAAGCGGGAAGGATCGCTCCGCGGTGCCCGACGACGCGCGAGGCAAGACCGTGAGCGGCATGCAGCGCAGCCCCCTGCCCCTGCCCGGTCCAGAGTGCCGCAAGGAACCCGGCATTGAAGCTGTCACCGGCGGCGGTTGAATCGATGACCTCAGCGGGCGCAAAAGGCCCACATGGTTCCCCATCGAGCGAGCGTGGACCACGCGCCGCGCGCTTGAGCGCTCCCGAAGAAACGCCGAGCGCGCGGAGGCGCTGAATGACGGCGTCTTCATCAGGGTCTGCGAACAAGGCCAGTTCATCATCGAGCGATGGCAGCGCCACGTCGCAGAGCCGCCAGGCGCGCTCGGTCGCCGCGCGTGCTGTGGCTGCGCTTTCCCACAAGCTGGGTCGGTAGTTGCTGTCAAAAGCAACGACGCCGCCCAGTGCCCGAAAGTCCTCGACCCTGTCGAAGAGCCGCTCTCGCGCGGAGGCCGAGAGGATGGCCAGCGTGATCCCCGAATAGTAGAGATGCGTGAGCTTGCTCAGATCAGGTGTGAAGCTCTCCTCGAAAAGCACCCGCGCAGCCGAGGCGGAGCGCCAATAGGTGAAATGGCGCTCTCCCGATGGGTCGGTTTCAATCGCGTGAAGGCCCGGAAGCTTGGAGGGATGCGTCAGGACCCGGTCAGTCCCAACGCCGTGCTGCGCCATGCGTGCCCGGATGCGCGCACTAAAGCCATCCGCGCCGAGAATGGTGAGGTATTCCACAGCTCCAGCTCCGAGCGCGCGGGAAAGATAGACGGCCGTGTTGAAGGTATCGCCCGCCACGCCAAGAGTGGCCGTGTCCCCTTTACCGGGAACAAGCTCCAGCATGACCTCACCCATGCAGCCGATCCGCATCCTTCAACTCCTTTTTGGGGTATTGCTGCGCGGGTTTTGCGCTGCCCGCAACCCGCGACGAATGCCGCAGCCGCTATGCAGCGCTCTGGCCCAATTCTCCTGCGCTGCTAATGTCTGTCGCAACAACGTGTTAGCGAGCCGCTTAAGACGTGCCGAGGCGCACCTGCGCGACGCTAGCACAGACCGGGAGGACACATGCTCAGACGAGACGCGCGCCTGCAGGGGCGCCAAGATCGAGGCCAGCCACACGGATGGCGTTCGCCAGCGCGGGGTCCAGGCACGTGACGCTCATACGGCTCGATCCCGCTGATCACGTAGCCATTGCGCGTGAGGCTCTGGTCCCAGGGCAGCAGCTTGAGGGGATAACGGTCCGTGATGCTGTGCCGCCCGGGCACAAAATGGCTATCACCGATGTGGCCAAGGGCGGAGCCGTCCTGAAATATGCGCAGATCATTGGGTATGCCGCACGACGCATTGTGGCGGGAGAGCACGTCCACACCCACAACATCGAGTTTCGGGGCGTGGTTGGCGACTACGAGTTTGGAACGAATATACGCCCGCTGCCCGAGGCTACGCCCGACACATTCATGGGCTATCGGCGACAGAACGGTGCCGTAGGAACCCGCAACTACATTGCCATCGTCACCTCCGTTAACTGCTCGGCCACGGCCGCGCGCATGATCGCCGAGCACTTCACACCAGAGCGCCTTGCCCCCTACCCCAATGTCGACGGCGTCGCGGCCTTCGTGCATGGCACGGGGTGCGGCATGGGAGGCACGGAGGGGTTCGAAGCACTCCAGCGCGTCATGTGGGGATATGCGCGCCACCCCAACCACGCAGCTGTGCTCATGGTGGGGCTAGGCTGCGAGATGAACCAGATCGATTGGCTGCTGGACGCATACGGTCTCAAGCAAGGCCCGACCTTCCAGACCATGAACATCCAGAACGTCGCGGGCCTCCGACGGACCGTGGAGAAAGGCATCGAAAAGGTCACGGCGATGCTGCCAGAGGCCAACAAGGCCAGGCGCGCGCCCTGCCCGGCCTCCGCCCTTAAGGTCGCGCTCCAATGCGGGGGCTCCGACGGTTGGTCCGGGGTGACGGCAAACCCTGCCCTCGGGCATGCATGTGATCTACTTGCGGCCCAGGGGGGCACGGGTGTCCTCGCCGAGACGCCCGAGATCTACGGGGCCGAACACCTCCTCACCGCCCGCGCCACGGATCGTGCCACGGGCGCAAAGCTCGTCGAGCTCATCAACTGGTGGGAGGATTACACCGCCCGCAACAAGGGCTCGATGGACAACAACCCCTCCCCCGGGAACAAGGCAGGCGGGCTTACAACGATCCTCGAAAAGTCTCTGGGCGCGGCGGCCAAAGGTGGGACAAGCCCGCTCATGGGCGTCTATCGCTATGCAGAACCCGTCACCGCTCCGGGCTTCACGTTCATGGACAGCCCCGGCTATGATCCAGCGTCCGTGACGGGCCAGATCGCGGGCGGCTGCCAGATCGTGTGCTTTACCACCGGGCGCGGATCCGCCTTTGGATCGAAACCTGCGCCGACACTCAAGATCGCCACGAACACCGCCATAGCCACCCGGATGGCCGAGGACATGGATATCGATGCAGGCCGCATCCTGTCTGCCGGGGTGAGCGTGAGCGACAAGGGGCGCGAGATCTATGAGGCCATCCTCGCCACCGCCTCCGGGCAACCCACCAAATCCGAAAGTCAGGGCCTCGGCGACTATGAGTTCGTCCCCTGGCAAATCGGCGCAACCATGTAAGGAGACGCCTCCATGGCACCAAAACTCGGCTTCATTGGGATGGGCCTCATGGGCGGCGCCATGGTCGCGCGCCTGCAGGACAAGGGCTACACCGTCACCGTGCTGGGCAACCGGGACCGGACCGAGCTTGATCGAGCGATCGCGCGCGGCGCGCGGGAGGCATCAAACGCGCGCGAAGTCGCGGAAGTCTCTGACATCACCATGCTTTGCATGGGCACATCTGAGCATGTGGAGAGCCGCATGCGCGGCGAAGACGGCGTCATCGCGGGCCTGAGCGCGGGCAAGATCGTGATCGATTTTGGCACCTCGCTGCCCGCCTCCACCAAGGTTCTGGGTGAAGAGGTGAGCGCCAAAGGCGCCACCTATCTTGACGCGCCGATCGGGCGCACCCCGTCGCATGCAAGAGACGGGATGGTCAATCTGATGTGCTCTGGAGACGAGACGGCATTTGCCACAGCCAAGCCTGTGCTCGACGACATGGCCGAGAATGTCTTTTACCTTGGCGCGCTCGGCAACGGCCACACGATCAAGCTCATCAACAACTTCGTCGCGCAGTCCATGGCCAACCTCTTTGCCGAAGCGTTTGTCACTGCCGACACAGCCGGCGTGTCGCGCGAGCAAGTCCATGACGTGATGGCAGCAGGACCGGTGGGAAACCCGTTTCTTGAGTTCATGCGCGCCTATGCCGTCGACGGGGATCCAACAAAGCTCTCGTTTTCGATCAAGAACGCGGCAAAGGATGTAGGCTACTACAAGCGCATGACCGAGGATGCAGGCGCGCCCTCTATCATGGCGTCCGCTGGCCTTGCCATGCTTGAGGAGGCGCGCGACGCGGGCATGGCAGAGGCCATGGTGCCCGAACTCCTTGATTACTACGCCAAGAAGATGCCCCGCGGCTAAGAGCAAAACGCGCGGTTCACGGCCTGGCGCCACGCCTCCTATACTTTTGAGAAGCCCGCTATACCCCTGCGGGCCCCGGTGTCCCCTCTGTTTGCGGTAGCAGACCCCAATCGCAACGGAGACTGGCACGTGAAGATTCGCCACGAACGCCCCATGTCGGACCTGTCGTTTCAGGTGCGCGCGCCGCTCGGCCTTGAGCTCAGCACGGGCGAGCGGCTGACGGTGTCCGACTGGTCGCTTGAAGGGTTCGAGTTTCCCCACGAGAGCGATGTACTCCCCAAGGAGGCCGTGCTCTCAATCCCGTTTCAAGGCGTCGATATCCGCTTTCCGATTACGCTCGCGCGACAGGGTACGGGAAAGTTTCTGACGTTTGAGGGGCTAAGCGGCCGCCAGCGGGAAACGCTTGCCGTGTTCTACCGATCGATCCTGTCAGGCAAGATGGCCTCGACAGAAGAGGTGATCACCAGCCTCGA
>JBCBME010000174.1:0-5724 GCA_039822945.1 Pseudomonadota bacterium | reverse complement strand
AGAGGGCCGTGCCGCACCCCTTGCAATGGTAGAGGCCCGGCCGCTTCTCGCCCTCGTAGTTCCCCGGGCTGAAGGCCCGCTCGGTGCCTTCCTTTACGCCGACGCGAAACTCCTCATCGGTGAAGCTTTCGCCCACAAAGGGGCGCATCACGCGAAAGGCCACCTCCTCATAGGGAAGGCCCGCGAGGGCTGCGATATCGCCATGGCTCATCTGCGGGATCTCGGCGGGGACATAGAGCCCCCCGTCACGGGCAAGGCCCGTGAGCATCGCCTCGTCGAATGTGAGCTCGGGCGCGTCGCCGCGGGTGGAAATGTAGCGCATTAGTCGCGGGCCTCAGGCTGTCTTGCGCCTGCCCCGGTAGAGGAAAAGCCCGCTCATGGAAACCCATACTGCGGCCATTCCGAACCATGTGACCGCATAGCCGAGATGATCGTTGGGAATGCCGCTGGTGTCGACGGGAAACGCGGTAACGCCTGGGAGCGGCGGAGTGGTCTCTTGCGCGATGATGAGGACGGGTGCCGTGCCCAAAGCCTCGGCCATCACGGCCACCTCGCGGGCAAACCAGATATTGCCGTCCGCGTCATTCTCAGGCGTGAAGCGATCCACCTCACTAGGCCAGTGCAGGTTGCCGCGCACGGTCACTTGCGCCTCCGCCACGCGCGCGGCCTCCTTGGCCGCGGTAGGAATAAGGCCCAGATCCACCATCACGCGCGCGCCACCTGTCTCAAGCGCGCGGATCACCCGGTAGCCCGCGCCAAAACCCTTGGCGGACACCAGAACATGGAGCTCGCGCGCACCAAGCGCGCCTGTGACCTCCACGGCGCGGTAGCGGTCGCTCTCAGGGTCGGGGGCCGAAGGCAGCAGCACGGGCTCGGCCCCGATACTGGCCTCGATCTCGGCCAGCACGCCTTCCTTCCAGCTCAGGCGTTCAAGCTGCCAAAACCCCAGCCAGAGCAGAACAGCCGTCCCGCCCGCGCCCACCAAAAGCAAGAAAACACTGCGCATCCTGCGCTCCTCAACGGAAAAGGGGTGAGACGCCCCACCCCTTCATCTTTCCAAAAATACTCGCCCCGGCGGGGCCAGTGGCGGCCCGGAGCGCGCTTTCAGCGACCGCGCGCCTCAGGACCCCCAGATGTAGATCGCGAGGAAGAGGAAGAGCCAGACCACATCGACAAAGTGCCAATACCAAGCCGCCGCCTCGAAGCCCATGTGGTTCTCCGGCGTGAAATGCCCCGCCCGCACCCGCAGGTAGCAGATGAAGAGGAAGATCGTGCCGATCACCACGTGGATGCCGTGAAACATCGTGGGCAGGATGAAGTTCGAGCAGTAGACTTCGCAGCCCTTGCCGAAGCCAAAGGAGGCGTGGCTGTACTCGTAGGCCTGCAGGATCGTGAAGAAGACACCGAGACCCACCGCCAGAAGAAGCCCGTCCTTGATGTCCTTGCGGATGTTGCCGTGCACCAGCGCGTGGTGCGCCCAGGTTGCCGCACAGCCCGAGCAGAGCAGGATCAGCGTGTTGATGAGCGGCAGGTGCCAGGGGTCAAACGTCTCGATCCCCACGGGCGGCCAGACACCGTCGACGGCAGGCGAAAGCGGCCCCATCGGGTAAAGCGCGTTCTTGAAGAAGCCCCAGAACCACGCCGCAAAGAACATGATCTCGGACATGATAAACATGATGAAGCCGTAGCGCAGGCCGATCACCACCACGGGCGTGTGATCGCCCACGTGGTTTTCAGCGACCGTCTCAGCCCACCACGCATACATGGTGTAGAGCACCGCCACGAGGCCCATCAGGAACATCCAGGGGCCGCTGTCGTGCATCCAAATCACCGCGCCAAAGAGCATGACGAAGGCGCCCAATCCGCCGACCATGGGCCAGATCGAGGGCGCTAGAATGTGGTAATCGTGGTTTTTCTCGTGGGCCATCTTGGTGATCCGTCCCTGGATTGGCGTTGAGTGCCGTTAGTTGAGCGAGGTGTCACCCTCGGTTATGAGCGCGGCCTGCTCGGTCTCTTCGGGCAGGTCGATTTCATAGAATGTGTAAGAGAGCGTGATGGTGTGGATGTACTTGCCTTCGCGGTCGTCCACGATCTCGGGATCGACGTAGTAGGTCACGGGCATCATCACCGTCTCGCCGGGCATCAGCACCTGATGCTCAAAGCAGAAGCAGTCGATCTTGGAGAAGAACCCGCCCGCCTGATAGGGTGTCACGTTATAGGACGCCGTCCCCGCGATGGGCCGGTCGGTGGGGTTGTGGGCCTCGTAGAAGGCAAGACCCGTCTCTCCGATGCGGATGGAGGTGGTGCGCACCTCGGGCTTAAACGACCACGGCATGCCTGCGGCGGTCGAGGCGTCAAAGCGGATGGTGATCTCTTGGTCGAGGATCTCGTCGGAGGCCACTTCGCTCACGCCCGTGGCCCCGCCAAATCCCGTCACGCGGCAAAACCAGTCGTAAAACGGCACCGATGCATAGGCGAGGCCGAGCATGAGGGCCGCCACCCCGGCAAGCTTACTGGCTGTCTGGACGGGGGCTGAAAGCTTCATGATCCCTCCACCGGAAGCATTTCGGGCCGCACGACATGGTCAAAGCCCTGGGCTGCGCCGTTCTCCTGGATCTTCACCGCGGTGAGCGCGAAGAGCAGAAAGATGAAGGCCACAAGGCAGCCTGCAACGCCAAGGTTACGGCTCATGCGCTTCTCGTGGACCTCAGTCGTGACGCGCTGGAAACTCATGACCAGCCTCCCCATGCTCCGAGGGGCAGAACGGCCTCGAGCCAGATCGCCCCGAAATGAAGGAAAAGGTAGAGAAGCGAGAACTTGAAGAAGCTCTTCTCCACCTTGAAGTTGTCGGCCTCGGCGTTGTCCTCGTTGCGCCGCCAGATCCGGTAGGCGTCACGCAGGAAGATCGCGTTGGCGATGACAGCCACGGCGAGGTAGACCGGCCCGCCGATGCCCGTGAAGGCCGCGCCGATGGCGAGAGCGGCCAGCAGGATCGTGTAGCCCAGGATGTGATTGCGCGTGACGCGGCGCCCGTGGGTCACCGTCAGCATCGGCACGCCCGCATCGTCGTAATCCGAGCGCATGAAGAGCGCGAGCGCCCAGAAATGCGGCGGCGTCCACATGAAGATGATGGCAAACATCAGCGCCGCTTCGATGGAGACAGACCCCGTCACCGCGACCCAGCCGATCATCGGAGGAAACGCGCCCGCCGCGCCACCGATCACGATGTTCTGCGGCGTCGAGCGCTTGAGCCACATCGAATAGACGACGGCGTAAAAGAAGATGGTGAAGGCCAGAAGCGCAGCGGCCAGCCAGTTCGTCGTCAGCCAGAGCATCATGACGCTAAGGAACGACAGGCCAAGCCCGACGTAGAGCGCCTCATCCCCCGTCACGCGGCCCGAGGGGATCGGGCGCTTTGCGGTGCGCTTCATGACCGCGTCGATATCCGCATCCCACCACATGTTGAGCGCGCCCGACGCACCTGCGCCCACGGCGATGAAGATGAGCGCGGCGAGCCCCTCGACAAAGTGGAGCCCGGCCGGTGCGGCCAGCATCCCCACAAGCGCGGTGAAGACGACAAGCGACATCACCCGAGGTTTCAGGAGGGCGAAGTAGTCGCCAAAGCTCGGCTCGTAATCCGTGGGAACCCGAGAGGACCCTGCGATATGAAGCGATGCGTCGGTCATTTACTTGGACGCGACCTCGTAGCCGGGAAGGGTCGTGGGATCACCGGCATATTCCTCGATCGCGCCCTCGAGCCACTCGGCATAGGCCTCCTCGCTCACCACTTTGACCGTGATGGGCATGTAGGCATGGGCAAAGCCGCAGAGCTCCGAGCACTGGCCGAAATAGACGCCCTCCTGCTCGGCCTCGAACCAGAGCTCGGCCAAGCGGCCCGGCACGGCGTCCTGCTTCACGCCAAAGGCGGGGATCGTCCAGGAATGGATGACGTCTGCGCCGGTGACCTGCATCACGACCGTCTTGTTGACGGGCACGACGACGGCGGTGTCGGTGGCCAGAAGGAACTCATCCTCGCTGTAGCCCGCCGCTAAAAGCTCCGCGCGTACGCCATCGGTGAGTTTGTATTCGCCGGTGCCGATCATGTAGCTGTCAAAGCCAAACTCGTGGTCGACATATTCGTAGCCCCAGTACCACTGGTAGCCCGTCACCTTGATGGTCACGTCGGCCTCCGGGATCTCCTGCTGCTTGAAGAGGACGGGCAGCGAGAACGCCCCGATGAAGACGAGGATGAGCACGGGCACCACCGTCCATGTCACTTCGAGCGTGGAATGGTGCGTGAAGGTGGCGGGGGTTTTGTTCTTCTTCTCGTTGAAGGCGTAGATGCAGTAGGCCAAGAGCGCCGTCACAAAGAGCGAGATCACCGTGATGATCACGAGGATCATCGTGTCGAGCCAGACGATGTCCTGGGCGAGCTCCGTCACGGAAGGCTGAAAGCCGGTGCCGCGCGGGACGGGCTTGCCGATGCTTTCGAGCCCCTCCAGCGCGCTTTGTGCGAACGCGGATGGCGCGCCGAAGATGGCGGCGAGCATCGTTGCGGCTGCTGCGATATGCGTCTTGATTGCCATGGTCGTCCTCGTATCCGCGGCTCCGGCATGCGACAGGCAGTTCGGTGCGCGACGGTATTCCGTTGTCAGTGGTTCACCCCATTCCATATGAGAGGGTGACGGGGCAACGCGTGGAGGCGCGTCAAAAGCGCGCTAGAGCAATCGAACCCCGCGTAAAGACCCCCAAAGGAGACACCATGACGCACGCCCCGTTCCGCCCCTTTGAGACGCATCTGAGTGAGGAGGGCGCGCTGGCTCAGCTCAAGGCCGCGACCGATGGTGCCGATGACGGTGAGCTTTTCCTCGAGCGGCGGCGATCTGAGACGCTGGTCTTTGACGACGGGCGGCTGCGGACCTCGAATTACAACGCCTCCGAGGGGTTCGGCCTGCGCGCGGTGCGCGGCGAGACGGCGGGCTATGCCCATGCCTCCGAGATCAGTGAGGGCGCAATCGCGCGGGCCTCTGCCACGGCGCGGCTGGCGGTGGGCGACGGCGGCGGGGTGCTGGCGGAGGCACCCCTGCACACCAACCAGAAGCTATACGCCGAGACCGATCCGATGTCGGACGCGGCCTTTCCCGTGAAGGTCGACACGCTGCGCGAGATCGACGCTTTTGCCCGCGGGCTCGACCCCCGCGTGGTGCAGGTCTCGGCCTCGCTGGCGGCCTCGCTTCAGGAGGTGGAGATCCTGCGCCCCGACGGGACGCGCTACGCCGATATCCGCCCCATGGCGCGGGTCCATGTCTCGATCATCGTCGATGAGAACGGGCGGCGCGAGAGCGGCATGGCTGGCGGCGGCGGGCGCTACGGCCTCACCGGGCTCCTCGAGCCCGCGCATTGGCAGGGCGCCGTGAAGGAGGCGTTGCGCATCGCGCTCGTGAACCTCGAAGCCGAGGCCGCGCCTGCGGGCGTGATGGACGTCGTCCTCGGCTCCGGATGGCCGGGAATCCTTTTGCACGAGGCGGTGGGCCACGGCCTTGAGGGGGATTTCAACCGCAAGGGCACCTCCGCCTTCGCGGGCCTCATGGGGCATGAAGTGGCGGCCAAGGGGGTGACTGTCCTAGACGACGGCACCATCCCTGACCGGCGCGGCTCCATCACCTTTGACGATGAGGGCACGCCCTCCGGCAAGAACGTATTGATCGAGGACGGTGTGCTCGT
>JBCBME010000173.1:0-5784 GCA_039822945.1 Pseudomonadota bacterium | reverse complement strand
GCGCACCGCTTTCAGCCTATGCGGGTGAAGAGACGCGCCTTATCAAATCCCTTTCGGTTGAGGACCTTGAAGGGATTGCGGCAGGCGGCGGATGGGGCCTTGCACGCGCGGCAGAGCTCAACGGCGTTCCAGGGCCCACGCATCTGCTAGAGCTTGCCGAGGCGCTGCGCCTGACAGAAGAGCAACGCGACAGCATCGAAGCGATCCGGTTGGAGATGCAAGCAGAAGCGATCTTGGCGGGCACGCGGTTTGTAGACGCGGAACGCCAGTTGGATAGAGCCTTTCAGGGAGGTGCGCTGGATCTCGAAACGCTGGAGCTTCTGGTTATGCAAGCGGGCGAGGCACGGGCGGTTTTGCGCCTTGCTCACCTGAGGGCGCATTTGCGCACGCTGCCCTTGCTGACGCAGGATCAAGTCAGCCGATATGCCACCTTGCGTGGCTATTCAGAGGATCCATGTTCGACCGTTCCCGACGGTCATGATCCTAAGATGTGGCGCCGCCACAATGGGTGCAACTAGGGCCAGTAGGGCCGACACATGCCCGTGGCTCACCACAGCTGCTTACCCCCAGCGGCTGGCTTTCATGGGGCGAGCCAGGAAAGCCAGCCAAAATGGCGCAAACTCGGCGAAGCTGGTTCGCTAACGGCCATTGAAAGATGCCTCCGGGCAAAGGTGGCCCCATGATGATCAAACACTCTCCCCCTTGACCATGTACGGCTTTGGCGGAGTGATGGAGCGCGAGACCGTCTGAAGTGCTTGCCTATGCGGGAATGCGCAGCGACGATGCGGTGTTGTCTCTCGTCAACTCACGCTTGCAGCGTGATATCCGCGAAAACGACGATGATTTGAGTGCCCAGTCCGAGGAGAGGAAAACACACATGATGAGGCGTCTTCTTCTCAGCTTGGCGGTTGCCATGGCGCCGCTGATGTCTGCCGCGCATTCAAAGTCCGAAGCAATGGTGCCTGCCCAAGGGGCCACAGTGTCGGAGGTTCCCGAGCTCTACATGCGGTTCGATGACCCGATGCGCATCATCTCTGTGACGCTCAGTTCTGCTGACGGCGGTGTCGATCTTCAGCGAGCAACTGGCATGGAACCCACCAAGGAATTCCGGGCCATGCCCGTGGAGGCGCTCGCGCCGGGCATCTACCGCTTTGACTGGCGTGGCATGGCCTCTGACGGTCATCCGATGCAGGGCAGCGTGACGTTCACGGTCGTTGATTGAGCGGACTGGCCCCGATCGACGGTCTCGCCGTTTTGGCCATCTTGGCCAAAGCGGTGGGCTATGGAGCGGCGCTTCTGGCGATGGGGGGCGTCCTCTTTAAACTTGCATTTGCGAGGCGTGCAGACGCGCACGTGCTACGCGTGGCCGAGCGCATCGCGGTCGGTGCAGCGCTGGTTGGGCTCGCCGTGCTTGCTGTGCGTTTCGGCATCCGAGCCGCCCGTATCTCCGGGATGGGCTTTGAGGGCGCAACAGACCCAATGATGCTGGGTTTTGTGTGGGACAGTCCGCTCGGCACTGCAGCGATTTGGCGTGGTTTTGGTGGCCTTGCCATTCTGGCGATCCTGATACCCCGTGTCGGGCTTTGGATCGCTTCCGTCGGCTGCCTCGCAGTGGCGATATCATTTGCGCAGGTCGGGCATGCGTTGGGCGAACCTAGAGAGGTATTGGCGGTTTTGGTGGTGATCCACCTTCTCGCCGCAGCCTTCTGGGTTGGTGCCCTTGCACCTTTGCGCCACGCGGCGCTCTCACCCGCCGGGGCCAGCCTGCTGCACCACTTCGGCAACGTTGCGGCTTTTGGCGTCGCGATCTTGATCGCTGCGGGAACGGCGCTCGCCTATCTCTTTTCGGGATCCATCACCGCCTTGTTCGGGACGGCCTATGGCTTGGCGCTTTTGGCCAAAGTGGGGATCGTCGCAGCCCTCCTGGGCCTTGCCGCAGTGAACAAGGTGCGGCTTGTCCCGGCACTGCATGGCGGGAGCCCCGTCGCAGCGCAGGCTCTTCGACGGTCAATTGCATGGGAAACGCTGGCTGTTGCCCTCATCCTTTTGATGACGGCTGTCCTAACGAGCGTGACGGTACCGCCTGTTCGTCTTTAGCGGGTTAGCCGCGGGCCTTGTCGAGCAGCTCAAGCAGCTCGGTGAACTTGGCGCGCTGGTCGTCCCGATCCCCGGAAGCAAGCGCATCTTCGATACAGTGGGACGCGTGATCGTCGATCACGAGCTTTTCGACGCCCTTGAGGGCCGCGCGCACCGCTGCGATCTGCGTGAGGACATCAACGCAATAGCGATCTTCCTCCACCATGCGGGCAATCCCGCGGACCTGCCCCTCTAGGCGTTTGAGACGTTTCAACGTGGCTTCGCGGTTTTCTTGCATAACTCGTTTGTCGCATGGTGATCGCAAGGAAGTCGAGCACGTGCCCCACCCTCGTTTGCGCCTTGAACACATACCCCTTAGGGGTATATAAGCGACCTACAGTCAAACATCCAAGTCTTCTCGACCACAAAACGCTGACACGGAGAAACCAATGCCCAAGGACACGCGCGATGTCGCCGATGTAGACACAAATCCGGCTGATGCCGCGGTGGGCAAGACGGCCGTGCTCTACAGAATGGCCCTACCAGACCATCTGTGCCCCTCAGGGCAAAAGGCGCGCTGGCTGCTGGAGCGCCAAGGGTACAACGTTGATGATAGGCTCTTTCGAACCCGCTCTGAGGTTGATGCCTTTAAATCGACGTACGACGTCAAGACGACACCGCAAGCCTGGATCGAGGGCGAGCGCGTTGGTGGCTACACCGACTTGCGCGAAAAGCTGACGGGTTGGGATCCCAAGGTCACCACCTATCGACCGGTCATGTACCTGTTTGCCGTGGCGGCGCTTACCGCCGTGGCACTCTCCATCGGCTTTCTTGGCGCCATCACGTGGCAAACGCTCGGCTGGTTCATTTCGGTATCCATGATCCTTCTTGGCATGCAAAAGCTGCGGGACATCGAAGGGTTCACCACGATGTTCCTCAACTACGATTTGCTCGCGCGCAGATGGGTCCCCTACGCATATGTCTATCCCTTCGTGGAAACCGGCGCGGGTATCCTCATGACCGGGATGATCCTGACATGGGTGTCCGCGCTCGCAGCACTTATTGTTGCGAGCATCGGTGCCGTGAGCGTGTTCAAAGCCGTCTACATAGACAAGCGCGACCTCAAATGTGCCTGTGTTGGCGGCAATACAAATGTGCCGCTTGGCTTCGTGAGTTTGGTCGAAAACCTCATGATGGTTGGGATGGCGATCGTGATGCTTTGGCTGATGGTTTGAGTGACTATTCGTCACCCAAGCTGGTGAAAGTGGCCGTCCGTGGCCGCGCCCGGCCTACGCAGCCGGGCGCCGCTTCAGTTGACAGCGTCTGGGGATCACCGAAGTTTCAGCCTCCTCCTTGGGCTTTACTGGGTTGTCACGTTGCGGGTGTAACGAACCCGCCTCAGACACAGCTCGCCACGGCATTTTGAGCGAGCGTTTCATAGGTGAACAAGGAGATTTGTCATGCCAAAGGTGGATCGCGCGTCGGCACAGAGATACGAGCGCCAAGCCTATCCCGGAAAGCTCCTTCGCCGGACGGATGGCTGTTGGAAAACCAAGCTTAGCGATGCTGTGGGCCTCACCCAGATGGGCATCGGGGAGGTGGAACTTGCGCCGGGAAGTGCAACCGGCCTCCTGCACTATCATAATGGGGCCGACGAGATGATCTACGTGCTCGAAGGCGAAGTGACACTCGTTGAAGAAGGTGGAGTGGAAGAGGTCCTCCGGGCGGGAGATTCCGCTGGTTGGAAAGCCGGAGCTGTGGTGGGGCACACCATCGAAAACCGAAGCGACGCACCCGCTCGCTTGCTCGAAATCGGCACGCGCCCAGCTGAAGACACAGCGCTCTATGTGGGCCTCGATCTGATGTATCGCGCCCTGTACGGCACCGACATCGCCATCAGGTCTCGCCAGGGTCGGCCTTATGAAGAGGGCGAAGAGGTGCCCGAAATCCAAGAGCTGCCTATTGATGAGCGCTCCTGAGGCGCGGGTGCTTTCAGCGCACACGACGCCCTAGCCGAACATGTCGAGAACAGATTGGCGAGCTGCCCTCGCCCGTCTCGTGACGTGCGCTTGGAGGGCGCCAGTTTGGGGCGCAACTGGGTCAGAAGAGCAAGAAACCAAGGTCTTCGGCAGGCCAAACCCTGGCAAAAAACACTTCACCACAATGGTTTAGCGCATCAGGCAAGCCCGGTGGAGATCGGGTTGCTTTGCCGGTGGGGGCTCCCCGCGAGAGACGTTCGCAATTCGGCGGCACAGGCACCCGAACCCTTTTTCGCGGCATTCCTCTCGTTGGGTCCGAAACAAAGCCCACCGTTGTCGAGTTTGAACCGGCCTCGCCTGCTGCATCGGCAAGGTGCGTTGCAGAATCCGGCGATCCCCTTATCCCGTCACCTCATGTCTCAACATCCAGAGAAGTGGATCGCTCAATGACCGCTGAAAAGCTGAAGACACGTAGCGGTTCGCACCTCTCAGGACTGTGTTTTGGCTGCATGCAGTTTGGCGGCACCGCAGACGCAACCGCGTCTCAGGCGATGTTCTCGGCATGCCGCGCGGCTGGCGTGAACTTCTTTGACACGGCGCACACCTATACGGGTGGTCAGTCAGAAACGATGCTGGGCGACTTCATCAAGTCCGACGCCGAAAATCTGATGATCGCGACGAAGGCAGGCTATACGGGCGGCAGCGGACGCGACAATATTTTGCAGCAATTCGACGAAAGCCGCGCCCGGCTAAGGCTCGACGCCGTCGACATTCTTTACCTGCATCGTTGGGATCCAAATACGCCGTTGGAAGAGACCTTTGAAACGTTGGCTCGCCTACAATCAGACGGCAAGATCAGACATATCGGCGTGTCCAACTTTGCAGCATGGCAAGTCATGAAGGCGCAGGCCGTGGCTGAGCGACTAGGCACGCGCATTGATGTCATCCAGCCCATGTACTCGCTCATAAAACGTCAGGCAGAGGTCGAGCTTTTTCCCATGGCACTTTCTGAAGGCGTCTCCGTGGTCCCCTACTCTCCCCTTGGGAGCGGTTTGCTCACCGGGAAGTACCACAGCGACGGGACGGGAAGACTGTCGACAGACAAACGCTATGCCGCGCGCTATGGGCAAAGCTGGATGGCGCAAACGGCGCTTGCTCTGCTGGAGCTCGCACAGGACATGGGCGTGCACCCGGCCACACTCGCAGTGGCATGGGCAGCAAAGCATTCGGCCGTAGCCGCCCCTATCATCTCAGCACGTGATGCGAACCAGTTGGTGCCGTCGCTCGATGCCTTGCGCATGGACTTATCAGCAGACGCTTATGCTGCGATCGAAGCCCTCTCCCGGCGTCCGGCCCCGGCAACGGATCGGCTTGAAGAGGGATAGGGCGATCCGATTGCCGGATTCTCTATAGGTCTTGCGGCTAGAAGACCGAGACGTCACGACGAGCGACACACCCTTTTGGGATATCGCGCCTAGCGGGCGCATAGACGGCCGACAGGAGCGATTGGCGCTAAAGCTCAACGTAGCCGGTCGCCATAAGCCAGACTGGTGCTCGACCTTTCATGCGCTTCTGGTTTTCCCGAACTGAAGTGGTCCTCCGCTATGTTTAGGAAAGCGGAGGAAGACAATGGCGAACAAGCGCCCGAAGCCCGAGGGGATAGTCACGAAGTTACTGCAGGTTAAGGTCCTCACGGGGCAAGGAATGGCTTGGCTGGATGCGATCAAAC
>JBCBME010000172.1:0-5785 GCA_039822945.1 Pseudomonadota bacterium | reverse complement strand
TACCCCACCGCCTTCTACAGAACCGAGCTACCCCGTCATCAATATTGAAATCAATGGCGAGAAAACGATCTCCGTGCCAGCCGGCGGCAAGCTGCTTCAGACGCTTGCCGAGCAAAAGCTCTTTGTGCCGTCTGCCTGTGGCGGCGGCGGAACCTGCGCGCAGTGCCGCGTGAAGATCCACGAGGGCGGCGGCTCGATCCTTCCCACCGAAGAAGGCCACATCACCAAGCGTGAGGCGCAGAGCGGTGACCGCCTGTCCTGCCAAGTGGCTGTCAAGCAGGACATGAAGATCGAAGTTCCGGAGGAGGTTTTCGGCGTCAAGAAGTGGGAATGCACCGTGCGTTCCAACGAGAACGTTGCAACCTTCATCAAGAACCTCGTTCTTGAGCTCCCCCAGGGCGAAGACGTGGCCTTCCGCGCGGGCGGCTACATCCAGATCGAAGCCCCGGCACATCACGTGAAGTTCACGGAATTCGACGTGCAGGAGGAGTACCGGGAGGACTGGGACAAGTTCAACATCTGGCAGTACGAGTCGAAGGTCGATGAGCCAATCGAGCGTGCCTATTCGATGGCGAACTACCCTGACGAAAAGGGCCTCATCATGCTCAACGTGCGCATCGCGACACCGCCGCCGCGCACCGAGGGGATCCCCCCGGGCAAGATGAGCTCGTTCATCTTCAACCTGAAACCAGGCGATAAGGTCATCATCTCCGGCCCATTCGGCGAGTTCTTCGCGCGGGATACGCAAAAGGAGATGGTCTTCATCGGTGGTGGCGCAGGCATGGCGCCGATGCGCTCTCACATCTTCGATCAGCTCAAGCGTCTCGAGAACCGCGATCGCAAGATCACGTTCTGGTACGGTGCCCGCTCGAAGAAAGAGATGTTCTTTGTCGAGGATTTCGATGAGCTCGACGAGCAGTTCGACAACTTCGAATGGCACTGCGCCCTGTCTGATGCGCTGCCAGAGGACGATTGGAAGGGTTATACCGGCTTTATCCACAACGTGCTTTTTGAGGAATACCTCAAGAACCACCCGGCGCCCGAAGACTGCGAATACTACATGTGCGGCCCACCGATCATGAACCAGTCGGTCATCAACATGCTCGTTGATCTGGGCGTGGACCGCGAGGACATCATGCTCGACGATTTCGGCGGCTGATGCAGCAGACATTTGGAGAAGGCGGCTCTTCGGGGCCGCCTTTTTCGTTCAGCCGCGCTGGTAGGGCAGGGGCTTTCCGAGGTGAAAGCCTTGCGCGTATTCCGCACCGAGGCTCCGGACGAGATCGAAGTTGGCCTCCTCCTCAATCCCTTCCACCACGATTTGAGCGCCAGCCTTATGGGCAAGGTCAATCATGCCCGAAAGCAAGTCGCGGCTCTTTTGGTTGCCGCTTGAGGACCGGACAAAGCGCCGGTCGATCTTGACGATATCGACGGGCATCGACTGCAGGCGCTCAAGGTTGGAGGCCCCGACACCAAAGTCATCGAGGGCAATCCGGATGCCCGACGCACGAAGCGTGTTGAGGATTCCACTGACGGCTTCCACCTCGCTTTCAATGGCGGTCTCCGTGATCTCGAAGACGATCCGTTCACGCGGCGACGCCCCAATGATGTCGTTCACCCAGGAGGTCTCACCACCGGCAATCCTCTCGAGAAAGGCCATGGAGATATTGAAACAGCAAAAGCCCTTTTGTCCGAGCGTCACCCACTCGGTGGCAGCGCGTGCAAATTCAAGCGGTGGCCGGGCTTTGGCGCTGTAGGCGTCTGTCATCGTATCGAGGAATTGCGCAGGGGCCAGCACCTGCCCGTTGGGCCGTTCCCACCGCAGCAGCGCTTCGTAGCCCACGACGTCGCGTGTGGCGCAGGAAAATATGGGCTGCAAATAGTACCCCACCTCGGAGCGTTCGAGCGCGAGGCGCAGCTCATCAATGCTGGGATTAAGCTCAACATTCTCGGCATCGAGCATATTGAGGTGATGCGCGCGTCCCTTGCCGAGGTTTTTGGCGCAGCGCATCGCTGTGTCGCCAAGGTCGAGCGCGTCATTGGTATCGATGGACGGGGTGAGACGCAGACACCCGATCGATGCCGCCCGACGGATCGTGAGCTCGCCTTCGGTCAGGCGCGCTGAGAGACACGAGGTAATGAGGGCTTCGGACATTGCTTCGACATCTGTGGGGCGCGACCGTTTGGAAAGAACGATGAACTCATCCCCACCGACACGGGCAATGAAATCG
This sequence comes from Pseudomonadota bacterium, assembly GCA_039822945.1. Taxonomy (GTDB): domain Bacteria; phylum Pseudomonadota; class Alphaproteobacteria; order Rhodobacterales; family Rhodobacteraceae; genus Shimia_B. The sequence goes on along the minus strand of JBCBME010000172.1, from coordinate 3,554 downwards.
TCCCCGCGCAACGCCCCGCGAACGGCCTCGACGATCTTTTGCAGCAGCCGGTCGCCCTGCTTGTGGCCGTAGTGGTCATTGACGCTTTTGAAGTTGTCGAGATCAATGAAGTAGAGAGAGCCGTGCGCTGAGGCGAACTCCGGATAGTGATCGTAGAAGTATTCCCTAGAGCGCGCTCCTGTCAGGCTATCGGTCGCGAGCCGCGCTTCCAATTGAGCAACGCGTAGTTCCAGCGGGTGGAGGTCAGGATGATCGACGTCGGTAAGGTCGGACACGCATGTATACCTTCTCTGTTTCGCTCAATCAAAGTCTCTAAGTATTATCGTCACGAATAGTTGCCGCTGTTAAGTGTCACAAAAGGTATGTCAGGATGTTTAGACGGCAAATTGAAAAATAATTAATAGAAAAGGCGAATTGGCTCAGTATTCATTCACGTGGCGCTGGCCATTCCCGCGTTTCAGCTACGTTACCTCCTCCAAGCAGGAGGTCTCGTGTCGCAAGCTCTGATCATCTTTCCACACCAGCTTTTCGAGGATCATCCCGGTCTCGATCTGGGTCCGGAGCGCATCATGCTGGTGGAAGAGCCGCTGTTTTTTGGCGATCCCCTCTATCCCGCCAAGATGCACAAGCAAAAGCTCTGGTACCACCGGGCCACGATGGCGCGCTACAAGGCGATGCTCAAGGCGCGTGGTTTCAGCGTGGAGATCGCGCCATATCAGCCAGACACAGACATGCTCTCGAGTGTGTTGGGCGGCCTCGAGGTGGATCAGCTGATCGTCTGCGACGTCGTCGATCACACGCTTGAAAAGCGCCTGCGGTCTGGTGCGAAGACCCATGCGCTCACCATTGAGATGCTTCCGACGCCGTACTTTCTCAACACCTATGAGGATAACGCCGCCTACAAGGCTGGTCGGAAAAAGTGGTTCATGGCGGAGTACTACAAGCGTCAAAGGCGCCGCTTGGGCGTGCTCATGGACGGCGACGAGCCCGTGGGTGGGCAGTGGTCGTTTGACGAGGACAACCGCAAGAAAGTCCCCGCCAAGATGATGGGCGCAATCCCGGACCTCCCCGCACTCAACCGGACCAAAGAGGATCTCGATGCCCGAGAGAGTGTGAACGCGGAGTTTGCGGGCAATTACGGATCACTCGACGCCCTCATTTATCCCACTGGCCACGATGAGGCCGCGGAATGGCTGGATACTTTCCTGAAAGAACGGCTCCCGCTCTTTGGAGACTACGAGGATGCCATCGTCAAAGGAGAGAGCTGGCTCTGGCACGGGGTTTTGACGCCCATGCTCAATACTGGCCTCTTGACGCCGCGCCAGATCCTCGACGCAACGATTGACCACGCCGAAAGACACAACGTGCCGCTGAACTCACTCGAGGGTTTTCTGCGCCAAATCATCGGGTGGCGTGAATTCATGCGCGCGACCTACGAAGACCTCCGTGTCAGGATGCGCACGACAAACCACTGGGGCCACACGCGCAAGATGCCAGCGAGCTTCTACGATGGCACCACCGGCATCGACCCGGTCGATGATGTAATCCACCGGATCCTCACGACAGGCTACTGCCACCATATTGAACGGCTGATGGTCCTCGGCGGGTTCATGTTTCTTTGCGAGATCGACCCCGACGACGTTTATCGCTGGTTCATGGAGATGTTCGTCGACAGCTACGACTGGGTCATGGTGCCCAACACCTATGCCATGAGCCAGCACGCCGATGGCGGGCTCATCACCACAAAGCCCTATTTCAGCGGCTCCAACTACATCAAGAAGATGTCGAACTGGAAACAGGGCGAGTGGGCCACAGCCTGGGACGGTCTCTACTGGCGTTTCATCTGGCAGCACCGTCAGGAACTCGGCAACAATCCGCGCTGGGCCATGATGTGTCGCACGGTGGAGCGCATGGACGAAGCAAAGCGCGAGGCGCATCTCGAGGCAGGGGCCAAATTCTTGGTCTCCCTGCGCTAGCCGCCCCAGCGAAACACTTGCTTTTCAGGGCCTTTAGTGATCATCAGCCGACGTCGCCTGCGGCGTTTTGGCGGGGGGTATTCGAGGTCCGATAAGCCGACTTAAACGTAACAGAGATAACCAAAGCCCAGCCACTCAATTTGTAAATTATTCTGGACACATAGTGTCAGATCAAGTTTACACTAGGGGTTAGCCGGGCCGTCCGCACACAGTCCGCCGCCTGGGAGACTTGAATGAAGCAGCACACCCAAGAACTCACCCCCATTCCGACGCAATGGGTGGGCCCCATCGAAATCACCGGCAATGTGATGAACGAGCAGGCCTCTGTGCCCATGGCCACATATGAGACGCCGCTCTGGCCGTCGACCGGTCGCGGGGCGCGGGTGAGCCGCAAATGCGGGGGCATTCGCTGCACGCTCGTGGATGAGCGCATGACGCGTTCGGTGATCCTGCGTGCGCAAGACGCGGCCGCTGCATTTGATGCCTGGCAGAGCATCGAGGCCCGCGCGGACGAAATCCAGGACGTCATCTCCACCACGTCGCGCTTTGCCAAGCTCATCGAGATGAACCGCCAAGTGGTGGGCAACCTCCTCTTCATCCGCTTTGAGTGCAAGACGGGCGATGCCTCTGGCCACAACATGGTCACGGGCGCAGCGGACGCCGTCATGGGCTGGCTCCTGCAGGAATACCCGCAGCTGGAATATTCCAGCATCTCCGGCAATTTCTGCACGGACAAGAAGGTGAGCGCCGTCAACGGGCTCCACGGACGCGGTAAATACGTCGTCGCCGAGATCGAGATCCCCCGCGACATCTGCGAGAATACGCTGCGCACGACGCCCGAAAAGATGGCGCAGCTCAACACCGAGAAAAACCTGATCGGCGGCATCATCGCGGGCTCACTGCGCTCCGCCAACGCGCATTACGCCAATATGCTGCTCGCGTTCTATTTGGCCACAGGCCAGGACGCGGCCAATATTATCGAGGGCAGCCAGGGAATGAACCATGTCGAGGCGCGCCCCGACAGCCTCTACTTCTCCTGCACGCTGCCCAACCTCATCATGGGGTCAGTGGGCTCGGGCAAAGGCAACGAGACGGTGGAGGCCAACCTCCAGCGGATGGGCTGCAAGGAAGATCGCGAACCGGGTGAGAACGCCCGCCGCCTTGCCGTGATGTGCGCGGCAACTGTGCTGTGCGGCGAGCTATCCCTGCTCGCGGCCCAGACGAACCCGGGCGAACTTATGCGCACCCATTTCAAGATGGAGCGCGGCTAGGAGGGCCAAATGACCAAGATCGGCATCGACAAGCTCAGCTTTTACGTCCCCCAGCACTACATGGCGCTGGAGACCTTGGCAGAAAAGAACGGGATCGACCCGGCGAAGTTCGCAAAGGGCATCGGTCAAAACAAGATCGCGCTGCCGGCCCATGATGAGGACGTGGTGACCATGGCAGCCGAGGCGGCCCGCGCCATCGTCACCGCCGAGGATGCCGAAGCCATCGACACTGTCCTCTTTGCCACTGAGACGGGCATCGATCAGTCCAAAGCGGCTGGCGTTTATGTGCACAAGCTGCTCGATCTGC
>JBCBME010000171.1:0-5799 GCA_039822945.1 Pseudomonadota bacterium | reverse complement strand
CGGGCACTGCGTCGCGCGCGGGCAAAAGGGGTATAACGGGGTCGCCATCCTGGCGCGACAGCCGCTGGAGGATGCGGGCTCGCTCGATCTCGCGCAGCTTGGCCATGCCCGGCATGTGGCCGCGCGGCTGGAGAACGGTGTGGTGATCCACAACCACTACATCCCCGCAGGTGGTGACGTGCCCGACCGAGAAGAGAACGAGAAGTTCGACCAAAAGTTGCGCTACCTGACCGAGATGACGGCGCTTTTCGAGGCAGAGGCGCCGACGCGTGCGATCCTTGTCGGGGATCTCAACATCGCGCCACGCGAAGACGATGTCTGGAGCCACAAGCAGCTCCTCAAGGTGGTCTCCCACACGCCCATTGAGGTCGAGCATCTTGAGGCGGCACAGGCGGCAGGTCACTGGGTGGATGTCACGCGCAAGGACATTCCGGATGGTCAGCTCTACAGTTGGTGGTCCTATCGGTCGCCCAACTGGTCAGAGAGCGACAAGGGCCGCAGGCTCGATCACATCTGGGCCACGCCCGACATCGCCGGATCAGCTTCAGGCAGTCGCGTCCTGCGCGAAGCCCGCGGTTGGGAAAAGCCGTCTGACCACGCGCCAGTGTTCGCAACCTTCGACCTGTAAGACACCGCCGCGACGGGACTACTTCGCGCGCGCTACAAGTCTGGAGTGCCATCCGACGGGGCGCGCTCTTCACTTTCGGGCTGCGGACGCTCATATGTGCCGCAACAGTGCAACGACGGAGCCGGATATATGCTCGAGCTCAACCAAGGCCCCGACGCGGGCGACCTCATCAAGGACGGAACTGAGGCCACATTCATGGCTGACGTGGTGGAGGCCTCTCAAGAGGTTCCCATCATCGTTGATTTCTGGGCCACGTGGTGCGGGCCCTGCAAGACGTTGACGCCTGCGCTTGAGGCGGCGGTCACCAAGGCCAAGGGTGCGGTGAAGCTCGTTAAGGTCGATGTCGATCAGAACCAGCAGATCGCCGCGCAGCTGCGCATCCAGTCGATCCCGACGGTCTACGCCTTTTACAAAGGTCAGCCGATTGATGGCTTCCAAGGCGCGCTGCCCCCGTCCGAGGTAGACGCGTTTATCGAGAAAGTGGCGCAAGCCGCTGGCAGCACCGCCGATGGCGGGCTCGGGGAGGCCGTTGAGGCCGCCGAAGAGATGCTGGCCGAGGGTGCCGTGGCCGATGCCGCGCAGACCTTTGCCGCAATCCTTGAAGAAGATCCCAACAACGCGGCGGCCTATGGCGGTCTTGTCCGTTCCTACGTGGCCTTGGGGGAGCTCGACCAAGCGGAGGCGATCCTAAATGGCGCGCCAGCTGAAATCAGTGACGCGTCAGAGATCGAAGCCGCGCGTGCCCAGCTTGAGCTTGGCCGCCAGGCCGCTGATGCTGGCCCCGTTGCCGAGCTTCGTGCCGCCGTTGAGGCCAACGAGGGCGATCATCAGGCGCGGTTTGACCTTGCACAGGCGCTCCACGCCTCTGGCGATCCGGAGGGCGCGGTGTTCGAGCTCCTGGAGCTCTTTCGGCGAGACCGGGAATGGAACGATGGCGCGGCAAAGACGCAGCTCTTTACGATTTTTGATGCGCTCAAGCCCAACGATCCGGTGGTGCTGAACGGCCGCAGGAAGCTTTCGTCGATGATATTTGTCTGATCGCGCTTGGGAACTAGGCTAAAGGCATGGCTTGGACCGGCGATCTTCCCGACACTATTCCCATTTTTCCGCTTCCTGGGGCTTTGCTTTTGCCTCGGGCGCGGTTGCCTCTGCATCTCTTTGAGCCGCGATACCTCGCGATGCTCGAGGATTGCCTGAAGACGCGCCATCGGCTGATCGGGATGATCCAACCCTACGAGGGGCCAAGCGGTGAGAAGCTGCACGCCATCGGTTGCGCTGGCCGTGTGAGCGCGTTCTCGGAAACGGATGACGGCCGCTACATGATCACTCTGGCTGGCATCTCGCGCTTTCGCGCGGGCGAGGAAGTGTCCGGCTTCACTCCCTACCGTCGTTGCGAAGTGGACTGGTCAGGCTTTGATCGCGACATTGGCCCAGCGGAAAAAGACGGCGGTTTTGACCGCGACGGCTTCATGGAGCTGCTGCGCCGTTACTTCGCAGCTCAGAGCCTTTCGACGGATTGGGAGAGTCTGCAGGAGGCCGAAGATGAATTGCTCGTCAATTCGCTCTCGATGCTTTGCCCCTTTGAGCCGGAAGACAAACAAGCTCTCCTTGAAGCGCCTTCGCTGGCGACGCGGCGCGAAACCCTCGTGACGCTTTTGGAATTCGCTCTGCGCGGCGGCCAAGCGGACGAGGTCATGCAATGAGCGCGGAGTTTGACCGCAAGATGCTCGAGGCACTCGTATGTCCGCAGACGCGTCAGAGGCTGAGCTACGATGCCGAGGCGCAAGAGCTCATCTCGAAGGCCGCGCATCTGGCCTATCCCATCCGCGATGGCATCCCTGTCTTGCTGGCCGATGAGGCGCGGGCGCTCGATTGACCCGCTCAGCGTGCACCGCGGCATCTGCTTTCAAAGTGGGGGCCAGCCCCCACACCCCCGGAGTATTTTTGGAAAGATGAAGGTGAGGCCGCGCGTCAGACGGGCTCGCCTCTTAACAGCGCCGGGAGATCGCCTGTCAGTCCCGCAGCCTCTCGCATAAAGCCACGGCGCAGCCCCGGGAGCGCGTTGACGGCGCCCATGCCCAGATCTCTGAGGGCGCGCAGGCCCGGGCTGTCATTGGAAAAGAGACGATTGAAGCTGTCGGTGGCCAGGGCCAGCGTTGCTGTGTCGAACCGGCGCCACTGTTGGTAGCGGGCCAGCACGGAGGCGCTGCCGATGTCCTCACCGCGTCTTCTTGCCTTTGCGAGCACTTCGGTGAGGGCGGCGACGTCCCTCATCCCGGCATTTAGGCCCTGTCCGGCGATGGGGTGGATCCCGTGTGCGGCGTCACCGACAAGGGCGACACGCTGAGCAATGAAGCTTCGCGCGAGGGACAGGCCGAGCGGGTAGGTGAAGCGCTCACCCGCCAATGCAATCTCGCCCAGAAACGTGCCAAAACGCGGGCGAAGCGTGGCGAGATATGCGGCGTCATCCATCGCGGCGATTGCGGTCGCTTGTCTTTCGGAGGCTGTCCAAACGACGCCGACGCGATTGTTGGTGAGCGGCAGGATGGCAAGCGGACCTTCCGGCAGGAAAAGCTGGTGTGCGGTACCGCCATGGGGCTTTTCCACGTGGAGCGCGCATACGAGTGAGGTTTGACCGTAGCGCCAGGCCATCCGGGAGATGCCTGCGCGGGTCGCTGTGCCAGACGTGCGCCCGTCGCACCCGATCAGGAGAGGGGCGGAGAGCTCTTGCCCGTTATCCAGCGTCACCGTTGCGCGGCCCGGTGCGATGCTTTGAGCCACAACACGCTTTTTCGCGAGATGGGTAAACCGAGCCTCATCTGCTTCAGCATTCAACAAAGCGACGCGCGCGTGACGATCCTCCACCATGTAGCCCATCGGATCAGGGCCGATTTCGGCGTGATCGAAATGCATGAAGAATGGTGACGGACGCTGACCCGTGCGGCCATCGCTCACCTTGATGGCGTTCATCTGCTGCGCGGTGTCTCCAAGCTCATCCCAGAGCCCGAGCGTGCGCAGCATCCGCGTTGTTGCGAGCGCCATTGCATAGCTGCGGCCGTCAAACCCTCGTTTGCGGCGCGTGGCTTTCGGCAGCGTGTCAATGAGGGTGACCTCAAAGCCCGCCTTGGAGAGCGCGAGCGCGAGGGTCGAGCCGACAATGCCGCCGCCGGTAATGAGGATATCGCTTTGCACGGTTTCTGATATGGCGGTGCCAGGTGAGATGTAAATGCGCGAAAGGGCAGGTGCGATGAAGTGGCTGGGCATGACAGCAGCAGAGCAGGGACGGGCGATTGGGGCGGGCGAGCTCGATCCGGTGGAGCTTGCAGAGTCCTATCTCGATGCTGCCACATCGCATCCTATGGCGCCGCGCATCTACACGCGACTGACGAAGGATCGCGCGCGCGCGGAGGCGATCGCCGCCCACGACAGGGCCAGGCAGGGCTTTCGCGTCGGGCCGCTCGACGGCGTGCCGATCTCCTGGAAGGACCTTTTCGACACTGCCGGCGTGGCGACCGAGGCGGGATCTGCCCTCCTAAAGGGCCGCATCCCTGAACAGGATGCCGAGGTTTTGGTGACGGCCACGGCGCAGGGCCTCGTTTGCATCGGTAAGACCCACATGTCCGAACTGGCGTTTTCCGGTCTTGGGCTCAATCCTGTGACCGCGACCCCGCCGAATGTGAACGACCCTGCGCTTATTTCCGGCGGATCCTCTTCGGGGGCCGCGGCCTCGGTCGCGTTTGGGCTGGCGTCTGCAGGGATCGGCTCTGACACCGGCGGATCGGTCCGTATCCCCGCGGCTTGGAATGATCTCGTGGGGCTCAAGACAACGTCGGGCCGCCTCTCGCTTACCGGGGTTGTTCCGCTTTGCCTGAAGTTTGACACAGTAGGCCCGCTTACCCGTTCGGTAGAGGACGCTGCCCTGCTTCTTGCGGCCATGGAGGGGACAAAGCCGCTCGATCTGGCGGGAGTGAGCCTTGCCGGGGTGCGGCTCTTGGTACTGGAAACCGTGGCCTTTGACGACATTGAGGATGCCCCTCGCGCCGCGTTCGAGGCGTCCGTTGTGGCTCTTGAGAAGGCAGGCGCGGTGATCGAGAGGCGCGAAGTTCCTTGCGTGTCTGAGGCCATGGCGCTCACTGGGGCGCTTTACCCCACGGAGGCTTACGGCCATTGGAAGAATGTCATCGAGGCCGCGCCCAAGAAGATGTTTCCGGAAATTCTTGAGCGGTTTCGCGGTGGTGCCAACGTCTCTGCGCCGGACTATGTCGCGGCATGGGAGACGCTTGAGCGGTTGCGCGGTGTCTACCATGAGGCCGTTGCGGGCTTTGACGCGGTCGCTCTTCCTGCCTCACCGATCCTGCCGCCCGACATTGCGCGCCTTGAGAGGGACCATGATTACTACGTCAGGCGCAACCTTTTGGCGCTGCGCAACACGCGCATTGGCAACCTCATGGGATCGGCCTCTTTGACTTTGCCCACGGGCCAACCCTCTTGCGGGTTTATGATGATGGTCCCGCCCTTCCAGGAAGAGCGCCTCTTGCGCCTCGGGACGGCAGTGGAGCAGGGGCTGGGCTGACACGCCACACCGGGCGGCATTTTCTCATCTTCGCGCCTTTGATGTGGACGCGCGAGTCAGCGCTGGGCTAAGGTTTGAGAAACGCGGGGCGCCAAGACCCCGTTCTGAGGCAGTAGTGATGACCCCTGATGTGTCCCCCGGTGCAACGCCCGGGCGGTTCCAAACCCTTCCTGAGGCAACGTGGCCGCGGCTGCGCGCGCTTCTCGATGCCCACACGCCGGGTGGCGATCCAGTGAACATGACCATTGGGGAGCCAAAGCACCCGTTTCCCGACTGGCTGCCGGACATGCTTCATTCCCATGCGGCAGAGTACGGAAAGTACCCAGATAACAACGGGCTTCCTGAGCTGCGGGAGGCCATCGCTGCCTGGATGGGGCGCCGCTACGGCCTTGCGCTTGACGCCGATAGCCAGGTGATGGCGCTCAACGGAACCCGCGAGGGGCTCTTTAGCGCGGCACTGGCGCTCTCTGCCGATGAGAAAAACGGGCGCCCTGCGATCCTTTTGCCGAACCCCTTTTACCCGGTTTACGGCGTGGCCTCGCTCGCCGTGGGGGCGGAGCCGTTTTATGTGCCGGCCACCGCGGAAACGGGGCATTTG
>JBCBME010000170.1:0-5808 GCA_039822945.1 Pseudomonadota bacterium | reverse complement strand
ACCGAGGCGGGTCTTTGGGACGGCCGTCCGTCGCTCGGCGGTGTTTGGGTGGCGCATCCCGACGTGCCCGAGCCCGAGCGTGTCATTATCCGCAACGATGCCAATGGAAAATTCGTCATTGGCGCCCTCTTCCGCAAAGAGCGCGAGACCCCCGGGCCGCGGATCCAGATCTCATCTGACGCAGCTGATGCGCTGGGCGTGCTGGCCGGATCACCAACGGAACTCGATGTGACCGCACTGCGCCGCGAAGAAGTTGTGGAGACGCCGGAGCCCGAACCCGCCGTGGCGTTCGACGAAGACGTCGAGGCCGAACCCCTCGCGGCAGCCGCCACCATCGAGACGCAAGCGCTCGACGCTGATCCCACGATCCAAGCCGCCGCAGCGGCGATTGATGCAGCAGCACCCAATCCACAGCCGATCCCCGACGCGGCCCCCGCGCCCGAGGCAACCCCAGTTGCGGCAGCGGTTGCACCCGCCCCTGCCACGTCCAGCCTTGCCAAGCCTTTCATCCAGATCGGCATCTTCAGCGTCGAAGACAATGCGCGGCGAACCGCCGATAACATGCGCAAGGCAGGCATCATACCGACCGTTTACGACCAAGAAAGCAGGGGCAAGAAGTTCTGGCGGGTCGTTGTGGGCCCGATGACGTCAGAGGCCGACCGCGCTGAGGTCTTGAAAACCGTGAAATCCCTTGGTTTCAGTGACGCGTACTTCGTCACGAACTAACGCGGGCCGTGCGGCGCGCGAGGGAGGCTCAAAGATGCTCGCGCGCCTGACACTGATCCTGACACTCCTGGCCGGGGCCGTACACGCCCAGTCCTTCGATACGCGTGCTGAGGCCGCCTACGTGATGGACCAGCGCACCGGGGCGGTCATGCTGTCGAAGAACGCTGACAGGCCCCTGCCGCCAGCGTCGATGTCAAAGCTTATGACGCTCTTCATGACCTTCGAGGCCATCCAGCGCGGCACGCTCGCGATCGACGATGTGCTGCCCGTCTCGGAGCATGCCGCGAGCTTTGGCGGCTCCACCATGTTTCTCGACACGCGAGACCGTGTGAGCGTGGAGGATCTGATCCGCGGCATCATCGTGCTCTCTGGCAACGACGCCTGCGTGGTGCTCGCAGAAGCCCTGAGCCCCGACGGTACGGAGGCGGGATTTGCACGCATGATGACAGTCCGCGCGCGAGAGCTCGGGATGGAGCACTCGACATTTCAGAACGCGAGCGGCTGGCCTGCGGCAGGGCACCGAATGTCGATGAAGGACCTTGCGATCATCTCAAACCGCCTGATCCTCGACTTCCCCACCTACTATCCGCTCTTTGCCGAGCAGGAGTTCGAATTTGATGGCCGCGCGCCGTCCAATACACGCAACCGCAACCCGCTTCTGGGGCTCGGGCTTGGCGCGGATGGCCTCAAGACCGGCCATACGCAGGAGGCAGGCTACGGCCTCGTGGGTTCAGCCAAACAAGGCGACCGCCGCATCATCTTTGTCGTCACGGGTCTCGCCACCCCGGCCCAGCGCGCAGAGGAAAGCGAGCGGATCGTGAATTGGGCCTTCCGTCAATTCGCAGAGCAGGTCGTGGCACCAGCAGGCACACGGCTTGCCGAGGCGGATGTGCACATGGGGGCCTCCCAAAGGGTCGGCCTCACAACCGCCGAAGACCTCAATGTTCTCGTCCCGCTTGTTGGGGCAGGCGAAATCGAGGCCCATGCAAATTACGACCGCCCGCTTGAGGCACCCATCGCGGCCGGTCAGGAGGTTGGCGAGCTCATCGTTGAAGTGCCGGGCTTTGAGCCCATCCGAACGCCTCTGATCGCGGCCGAAGCGGTAGAGCGTGGCGGGTTTGTCCCGCGGCTGCGCACCGCAACTGAGGCGCTGCGGCGCCAGTTCCTCGACAGCGCGGAAGCTCCCGCGTCTTGAGCACGCAGCCAGGGCTCTTCATCAGCTTTGAAGGCATCGACGGCTCAGGCAAGTCCACACAAGTGGGTCTGCTTGAGGCGCGACTGCGCGGCCTCGGCCATGAAGTGACACGGACGCGAGAGCCCGGAGGCTCCCCTGGTGCCGAGGAAATCCGTCGGCTTCTCGTAGAAGGCGACCCTGGGCGCTGGAGCGCGGAAACGGAGCTATTGCTCTTCAACGCGGCGCGCCGCGACCATCTGGAGACGCTGATCTCCCCCGCCCTTACGCGCGGCGACATCGTGATTACAGATCGCTTCGCCGACAGCACCCGGGTCTATCAGGGCGTCACGCGCGGAGATCTGCGCGACACAGTGGATACGCTCCATGGCCTGATGATTGGCCGCGAGCCCGACGTCACCATTATCATTGATATGGATCCAAAGGTGGCTCTCCAGCGTGGGCTTGCGCGAGGCTCAGGCGAAGACCGCTTCGAGGACTTTGGGCTCCCCTTTCAGGAAAAGCTGCGCGCAGGCTTTCTCGACCTCGCCAATAGTGAGGCGCGCTGTCATCTGATCGACGGGGCTCAAACGCCAGAGGCGATTGCGGAGGAAGTCTTTGCCCTGATACGTCCGCGCCTATGAGCGATGACGACCTTCCCCCGGAACCAGATAAGCTAGACGGGGCGCCCCACCCGCGGGAGGCGCCACAGCTCTTCGGGCAAGGCGCAGCAGAGCAAAGCTTTCTCGACGCCTTCAATACGGGGCGGCTGCATCACGGCTGGCTGATCACCGGGCCGCGCGGCATCGGTAAGGCAACGCTGGCATGGCGGATCGCACGATTTCTTCTAGCCACGCCGCCCCAGGATGATGGAGGCCTCTTCGGGGCGCCTCCCCCCCTCACGTCGCTCGATATTGATCCCGAGCATCCCATAGCCCGCCGTATGGCCGCCCGTGCCGAGCCCGGCCTCTTTTCCCTGACGCGCTCGCTTGTCGAAACGACAGGCCGTATGAGCCGGGAGATCCGGATCGAAGACGTCCGGCGCATGCGGAAGTTCTTTGCCATGTCAGCCGCCGATGGCGGACGGCGGGTGGTGATCGTTGATGCCGCAGATGAGATGAATGCGAGCGCGGCCAACGCGATCCTCAAGCTTCTTGAAGAACCGCCGCGAGATGCCGTGCTCCTCCTCATCGCGCATCAGCCATCGCGCCTTTTGCCTACGATCCGCTCGCGTTGCCGGGTGTTGCCCTGCCAACCTCTGGGCGCGAACGATCTTGCTGCCGCTCTCGACGGTGCGGGCGTGGTCCCGCAGAACATGGAGGTGCTTTTTGCACTCGCGTCGGGATCTGCGGGCGCTGCGGTGCGTCTCGAGACCGATAACGGGCCAGAGCTCTATGCCGCCCTGCTCGCGCTCTTTTCCACGCTGCCCAGGCTCGAACGGCCCCTTTTGGCGAAGCTCTGCGCGACGGTTTCGGGCCGTGACGGCGCAGATCGGCTGATGCTCCTCCTCGATCTCCTCGACATTCTCCTGGCGCGCCTTGCCCGCACGGGCCTGACCGGTGCGCCTCTGCCGGAAGCGGGTCCGGGAGAGGCAGACGCCCTTGCGCGGCTCTCTCCCGATCCGGCGGCAGCGCGCCGCTGGGCCGACCTCGCCCAGAGCCTCACAACCCGCGCCCGGCAGGGTGCAGCGGTGAACCTTGACCCTCAGAGCCTCATCTTCGATACGATGCTCAAGATCGAAACCGAGGCGGCCTGAGCCAGAATGGAACCCCAAATCGTCGACAGCCATTGCCACCTCGATTTTCCGAACTTCGAGGGTGAGGTGGACAGCCTCGTCGCGCGCGCCGCGGAGGCGGGCGTCACGCGCATGGTGACGATCTGTACGCGTCTGAGGCAAGAGCCGCAGGTGCGCGCGATAGCCGAGGCCCATGACGGTGTGTTCTACGCCGCGGGCACCCATCCCATGCACGCCGCTGAGGAGCCCATGGCAAGCGTTGAAGAGCTCTTGTCCCTCTGCGCGCACCCGAAATTCGTGGGGATTGGCGAGACCGGCCTCGACTACCACTACACCTCTGAAAGCGCTGACGTTCAGAAGACGAGCCTACGAATCCATATCGCAGCCGCGCGAGAGGCAGGGCTGCCTCTCATCATTCACGCCCGCGATGCAGACGACGACATGGCGACTATTCTGACAGAAGAGTACCGCAACGGGCCCTACACCTGCGTGATGCACTGCTTTTCCTCGGGCGAGGCGCTGGCGCGCACGGCGCTCGATCTCGGCTTTTACCTGTCGATGTCCGGCATCGCCGCCTTTCCCAAAAGCCAAGAGCTGCGGGATATCTTTGCGCGCGCGCCTGTGGATCGCATCCTGACCGAGACGGACGCGCCCTACCTCGCGCCGCCGCCCTATCGCGGCAAGCGTAATGAGCCAGCCTACACTGCCCATACTGCGCGCGTCGGCGCTGAGATTTTCGGCTTGGACTACGCTGATTTCGCGGCTCAGACCTCTGCCAATTTTGACCGCCTTTTCGCAAAGGCTGCTGCATGAGGCGTTTTACGATCCTTGGATGCGGCTCTTCGGGCGGTGTTCCGCGGCTCGGCGGGAAATGGGGCGCATGCGACCCGACAAACCCCAAGAACCGGCGGAGCAGGTGCTCGCTGCTCATTGAACAGGATGGCCCTGATGGGACCACCACAATCCTGATCGATACCTCGCCCGACATGCGCGAACAGCTTCTGGACGCAGAGGTGAGCCGGATTGACGCGGTGATCTACACCCATGCCCATGCGGACCACGTCCACGGGCTCGATGACCTGCGCATGATCGTCTTCAATATGCACGCGCGCCTTCCGGTCTATGCCGATGCGCCCACGACGGCGGACCTCACGCAGCGCTTCTCCTACGCCTTCGAGCAGCCTGAGGGCAGCCCATACCCGCCTATCCTTGACCTGCACCCCTTCGAGGGCCCGCTCGAGATCGAAGGCCCCGGCGGCACTATCGACATCACGCCCTTCGAGGTGGAGCACGGCTCGATCCGGTCGCTCGGGATCCGTTCTGGCGATGTGGCCTACCTGCCCGATGTCTCGGAAATACCTGATGCAGCATGGCCCACGCTCGAAGCGCTCGACACGTGGATTGTGGACGCCTTGCGCCTCACGCCTCACCCGAGCCATGCCCATCTCGACAAGACGCTCGAGTGGATCGAGCGGGCCAAGCCCCGGCGCGCCGTGATCACCAACATGCATGTCGATCTCGACTACGCTGAGACCGACGCGCGCACGCCCGCCCACGTGACCCCCGCCTATGACGGGCTCACGATCACGCGGCCCTGATCCTTGGAGGCCCTGCTCGAGGTCATCCTGCCCGTCTTCGTGGTGATCGGGGCGGGCTACATCGCGGTGTGGCGCGGGTTCTTCTCTGACGATGCCGTTGATACGCTTACGCTCTTCGCGCAGCGCTTCGCGATCCCGGTGCTTCTCTTTGGGGCCATCTCCGAGCTCGACCTCGGCCAGACGTTGCGCCCGGCTCTCCTGATCAGCTTTTACACCGGCGCATTGGCGGGCTTTCTTGCAGGGCTTGTCGGCGCGCGTGTCCTCTTTGGGCGACCGTGGGAGGACGCGGTCGCCATTGGCTTTGTCGGGCTTTTCTCAAACTCTGTTTTGCTCGGGATCCCCATCACCGAGCGCGCCTATGGCGCGGACGTGCTGCAATCAACCTTTGCGATCATCGCGTTCCACGCGCCGTTTTGCTACGCCATCGGCATCACCGTGATGGAGATCGTGCGCGCCGACGGCAAAGGGGTGCTGGGTATCGCGCAGGCCGCCTCCCGCGCGATGTTTCGCAACGCGCTGATCGTAGCGATTGGGCTGGGCTTTCTCGTCAACATCTCAGGTCTACCCCTTCCCGGGCC
>JBCBME010000169.1:0-5863 GCA_039822945.1 Pseudomonadota bacterium | reverse complement strand
CACCTCCATTCCCTCAAGCAGGGTGCTGGCGGGAATGGAGGTGCTTCATGATGTTGGGGCTGAGGATGTAGCGGCCAATCACGGCGAGGTTGGAGGGTGCCTTGTCCGCGTCAGGCTTTTCTACGAGGCCGCGCGCGGCGACGAGCTGACCCATGTCGTCCTTGACGTCGAGTACGCCGTAGGAGGACGTCTTTTCTTGCGGCACTTCCATGGCGGCCACGATGTTGCCGCCCGTCTCAGCGTAGGCGTCTACCATCTGCTTGAGGCACGGAACCTCGCCAGAAATGACATCATCGGGAAGGATCACGGCAAAGGGCTCGTTGGCGACGAGGCGTCGCGCGCACCACACAGCGTGACCGAGGCCCAGCGCCTTGTGCTGACGGATATAGGCAATGGCGCCCGAATCCATGTTGGTGGACTTCAGCGTTTCCAGAAGCTCTGTCTTGCCCTTCTTGCGAAGCGTGCTCTCAAGCTCCGGCGCGTGGTCGAAGTAATCCTCGAGGGCGGACTTGCCGCGCGAGGTGACAAAGATGAACTCCTTGATGCCCGCGGCCCGCGCTTCGTCGATGGCGTACTGAATGAGGGGCCGGTCGACGAGCGTCATGATTTCCTTGGGCACAGCCTTCGTTGCGGGGAGGAAGCGCGTCCCCTGACCCGCCACAGGAAAAATGGCCTTTGTCACTTTGTTCTTCACAGTTGAACCCTCACTCATGGTCAAATTGCGTCGACATGCATGTCTGGTGTCGACGTGGAATCTATGGCCCTCACCCGGGCCCGCTCAATGCTATAATTTGCACGTGTCACTAAAATATGGCGTTTTTAGGGGATCTTGCTCCTTTCGAGAATAGCTTCGATGCGCGGAACATCCTCAGGGTTGTTCAATTCCCAGAATTCGCGCCCATTGGCCTCCACCTCGACACAAAGGAGGTCTCGTCCCTGCTCAAGAAAGCGCAGCTGTTCGAGACCTTCGAGCGATTCCAGCGGGCCCGTGGGCCATGACGGATACTCAGACAGTGCGGCCGGGCGATACGCATAGACACCGACATGGTGAAAAACCGGGGTCGCTTCGCCGTCTTCGTAATCGCGTCCAGTGTAGGGGATCACTTCCTTCGAGAAATAGAGCCCGCGGTTGCCTGCGCCAAATACTGCTGTCGTTCCGCCAACGCGTCCGGCGCGCCGATCTTCGAGAAACCCATTCAGGGCACGCCCATCGCAGCGCAGGACGGGCGTGGCAATGTCGGCCTCGGGATTGGCGCGCAGGCCCGCGACGAGATCTTCCACGAACCAGGCGGGCGTAAGCGGCGCATCCCCCTGAAGATTGACGATAATGTCGTAGCCCCCGCCCAGCGCGTGGTGGGCTTCGGCCACCCGCTCTGTCCCGTTGGCGGCCTCGGTCGAGGTCATAACCACCTCGGCGCCCATCTCTTGACCTGCTGCCTCGATCCGGGCGTCGTCAGTTGCGATGACGACGCGGTCGATCCCGTCGACAGCGCGCGCGGCGTCCCAAGACCTTTCCAAAAGGCTGCGCGCCTCTCCCGTTGCGCCCGTCAGCATCACGAGCGGCTTCCCGGGATACCGTGTGGACGCGTACCGCGCCGGGATCACAAGAAGCGTGCTCACGGTCCTAGCCCCTCACGTCGCGGGTTTGAGCGTGACGCCCGGCGCGTAAGCGATGAAGTACGGATTGGCGAAGTCAGCCTTTCCGTAGGTGAGCGGTGTGAGGTCGTCAAAACGCACCACGTGCCCGCCTGCGCCCGAAAGCACCGCATGGGCGGCGGCCGTGTCCCATTCCATGGTCCGCCCGAGGCGCGGATAAAGATCAGCCTCCCCACAAGCGATGAGGCAGAACTTCATCGATGATCCAGCCGCCTTGCTGTCGGCCACGTCGTAAAGACCGATATAGGCTTCAAGCTCGGGCGAGCGGTGCGATTTCGACGCCACCACGAGGAGCGCTGAGTTGTCGGGCACCTTGACGGTGATGGGATGCGCCGCGCCAGGCACC
Source organism: Pseudomonadota bacterium (assembly GCA_039822945.1). Lineage (GTDB taxonomy): Bacteria > Pseudomonadota > Alphaproteobacteria > Rhodobacterales > Rhodobacteraceae > Shimia_B. Next base: position 3,861 of record JBCBME010000169.1, on the reverse strand, counting down.
GCGGCATCAAAGGGCCCACTTTCCTCCACCGTCTGCCCATTCGCATCGGTGTAAAAGAGGCGATCCTTGGCTGGCGCGTAGACAACGCCGCGTGTCGGCACGCCGTCTTCGACATAGGCGATGTTGACGGTGAAATCGCCGCGCCGGTTGATGAATTCCTTTGTGCCGTCGAGCGGGTCGACGATGAGGAATGTGCGCGCGGTCTCGGTATGGCTCTCGGCCTGTTCTTCGGTGACAAGCGCCACGTCCGGAAAAGCCTCGCGCAACCCTGCGGAGATGATCGCATCCGCCGCATCGTCCGCCTCGGTCACAGGGCTGTCGTCAGATTTGACCTTCACGTCGAAATCGTCGGCGCTGTAGATCTCCATGATCTTCTCGCCAGCCTCGATGGCCAACTGGCGCATCACTCTCTGAAGTTTTTCGTAGTCCATAGGTTCCACGCCGCTTTTCTTGATCGGTTAACCCGCACGCCTTATCCTTGCCCCTATCGGAGGTCACAAGCTCATTCGAAGGGGAAAGAGCGCAGAAAGACGTCCAAGGGGCAGTTAAGCGATGTTTGAACAAAACCGCATCAGAACGCGGGCATCCGCCGCGGCAAATATTCTCGAGTTGATCTATCACTCGATCGTGCGCGAGGTGCGCAAAACCCATGGCAACGCGCTCATCGGGCTCTTGATGAACATGATGCAGGCCATGCTCTTTGTGGCTGCGTTCTACTTGATGTTTTCGGTGATGGGGCTTCGAGCGCTGGCGCTGCGTGGAGATTTCCTCGTTTATCTGATGTCGGGGATCTTCCTCTTTCTGACCCATACCAAGACCGTGAGCGCTGTCGCAGGCTCTGAAGGACCAGCGAGCGCGATGATGAAACACGCGCCGATGAACACGCTCATCGCGATGTCGGGCGCGGCTCTCGCGGCGCTCTACCTGCAGACCCTGACGATGGTGATCATCCTCATCGGCTATGACGCCCTTGTGGAGCCCGTCCATGTGGACCGCCCGCTTGCAGCTTATGGTGCGTTTCTCGTCGCGTGGTTCACGGGCGTTGCCGTGGGCATCGTGCTTGCGGCGATGAAGCCTTGGGCGCCGGGCCCCGTTTCCGTCATTACCGCGATCTACAGCCGTGCCAACATGGTGGCTTCGGGCAAGATGTTTGTTGCCAACCAGCTTCCTCCGCAGGTCCTTGCCATGTTCGACTGGAACCCGCTCTTTCACGCGATCGATCAGGCGCGAGGCTTTGCCTTCATCAACTACTCACCGCGCAACTCCTCGCTGGAATACGCGATTTACGTGGGCATCGTGCTGATCATGATCGGTTTCATGCTGGAGTTTTATACCCGCAAACATGCCTCCGAGAGCTGGGGCGCGCGTGCTTAAACGCGGCACTCTCGCTGTTTTCGCCCTCCTAATTTGGAGCTCTGCAGCGCCAGCAGAGCCTTTCCCCGCGTTCTATGACGTCACGGACGTTGCCTCAAACGACGTGCTCAACATCCGCGCGGAGCCAAGTGCTTCGAGCGCAATCATCGGAGCGTTGGCCGCCGACGCCACCGGCATCGAAGTCGTCCGCCTCGATGACACGCAGCGCTGGGCCCGCGTGCGCAGCGGAGAACAGATGGGCTGGGCCTCGGCGCGATTTCTCGCGGTCGTCCCACGGCAGGGCGAAGGCTTTGACCATGGCCTCTCATGCTTTGGGACAGAGCCGTTCTGGGCGCTCAGCTACACGCCCTTTGCGCCATCCGTGTTCACCACCATCGACGGGGATGCGAACGCTTTCACCATGGGTTCCCCGCAGCGGGCAGAGGGGCGGCTCAACACCTTTGGCTTGAGCGGCCCAGGGGCAGATGCGGATCTCTACGGCATCCTCGAGCGGCGCGAGTGTTCGGACGGAATGTCAGATCTCGAATATGGCCTCACGCTGAACATGCTTATCCGCGGGCGAGACACGGTCGTCTACTCCGGATGCTGCTCTCTCGGGGCGGAGTAGCCCCGCGCCTAGAGTTCCACGACACGCAGGGTCAGATTGATCCGCCCCCCATTCTTCAAAAGAGCGGAGGAGCCGTGCTTGACGCGGTCTATCCCGTGGTAGGCAAGCCGGGCTTCGCCGCCCATCACCATGACATCGCCAGACCTCAGCCAAACAGATTCTGTCTTGCCGCCACGCGTGGTGTTGCCCATCCGAAAAAGCGCCTCGTCTCCGAGCGAGACCGAAACGACAGGCCAGGAAAAGTCCCCCTCGTCGCGATCCTGATGCAGACCCATCTTGGCTCCCTCACCGTACCAGTTGATGAGGCAGCAATCGGGCTCTCGCTCGAGCCCCGTCACGGCGCGCCACATTTCCAGAATTGCTGTGGGAATCGGCGGCCAGCTGGCGCCATTCGGATGCGTGGGCGCATAGCGGTACCCCTTGCGATCGGTGATCCAGCCGAGTCGCCCGGCCGCTGACATGAGCACGCTCATGGGCTTGCCCGACGGCGTCACAGGCTGCACCAAAGGCGCCTGCCGCAAGACCTCCCGCAAGAGCGAGACCCACGCCTCCTGAGCCGATGGATCGAGGTAAGACTTGTGGAGCTCAAAGCCCCGAATAGTAAGCGTTGGCGTCATGCTGTGTCTGACGCGGGCAAAGCAAAAGAGCGGGCCGCCTGGGCCAACGCGCGAAAAGGATTTGTTAAGACATCGAGCATCACGCACACGCTAGCAAATGCCTTTCAAAAGGGCCAAGGTCGCCTGCTTGCAGGGCTCAAGACCCGCTCCTATATAGCAGCCCAGCGGAGCTGCCCGGCCAAACGGCGGCTCCATGACCTTTGCAAGACGGGTGCCGCGAAAGGCGGGCCCTCAACACATCGCCAAGAAGGGATGAAAGAGCATGGCAAAAGTGATTGGTATCGACCTCGGCACCACGAACAGCTGCGTTGCGATCATGGACGGCTCCCAGCCCCGCGTGATCGAAAACTCCGAGGGCGCTCGCACGACACCCTCTATTGTCGCATTCACCGACGATGAGCGCCTTGTCGGCCAGCCAGCCAAGCGCCAAGCCGTCACCAACCCCACCAACACCATCTTTGGCGTGAAGCGTCTCATCGGTCGCCGGTTCGACGACGCGGATCTCGCCAAAGACAAAAAGAACATGCCTTTCAACGTCATCAATGGCGGTCAGGGCGACGCGTGGGTCGAAGCGAAGGGTGAGAAGTACTCTCCCTCGCAGATCTCCGCCTTCATCCTGCAAAAGATGAAAGAGACGGCTGAAAGCTATCTCGGCGAGAAGGTTGAGCAGGCGGTCATCACCGTGCCGGCTTACTTCAACGACGCCCAGCGTCAGGCCACGAAGGACGCGGGCAAGATCGCGGGCCTCGAGGTTCTGCGTATAATCAACGAGCCCACGGCAGCCGCGCTCGCCTACGGCTTGGACAAGAAAGACACGCAGACGATCGCGGTCTACGACCTCGGCGGCGGCACGTTCGACGTGACCATCCTCGAGATCGACGACGGTCTCTTTGAAGTGAAATCCACCAACGGCGACACGTTCCTCGGCGGTGAAGACTTCGACATGCGCATCGTCAACTACCTCGCTGACGAGTTCAAAAAAGAGCACGCCGTTGATCTGACCGCGGACAAGATGGCGCTCCAGCGCCTGAAGGAAGCGGCCGAAAAGGCGAAGATCGAGCTGTCTAGCTCCTCCCAGACCGAGATCAACCAGCCGTTCATCTCGATGGACGCCAAGACCGGCACGCCGCTCCACATGGTGGTCAAGCTCACCCGTGCGAAGCTTGAAAGCCTGGTCAATGACCTAATCAAGCAGTCCATCAAGCCCTGCCAGGCCGCACTGAAAGACGCGGGCCTCAGCGTCAACGAGATCGATGAGGTCGT
>JBCBME010000168.1:0-5925 GCA_039822945.1 Pseudomonadota bacterium | reverse complement strand
CGCTGATAGGTCTCGCGCGCCGCACCGAGCGGAGCCGTGGCCAGCGTCAGCGACCATCCGGCATCCGCGGCACTGTCAGAGAGGCCTGCGAGAAAGAGATCGAGAAACGGACGGTGCTCGTCATGCTCATCGGTTTCGAGCACGAGCCCAATGGCCCGCGACTTGCCCGTGCGGATCGCCTGCGCCGATCCAAGGGGACGATAGCCCAGCCGCTCAGCCGCACGCTGCGCGCGGAGCCGCGTGCCTTCGGCGATGTCGGGATAATTGTTGAGCGCACGGCTGACAGTGCCCTTCGTGAGGCCGAGTTCGGCCGCCACGTCAGCGATAGTCACGCGCCGCCCAACTCCTCCCAGGGGCTGCTTTACAATCGTCATTGGGGTGAGTCTTCTTACCGAAACCGGTTTCGGCAAGGATTAAGTTCGGACCCTCACGGCAAGCCCGCCGAAACCCAGCATTGGTTGGACTGGCGAAAGTGAAACGAAGAGCCTGGTTTCGCCTAGGCTTTCAGTGTCGCGATGGACGTGGGCCAGGGGTCCTCGAAGACGTGTCCGTCCTTCCATGCGGCCACCTCTTCGTCGGTGCAAAAGCAGGTCTCGAGGGCGGCGACGAAGTCATCGAGCTGGAGCGCGTCGCCGATCACCGTGAGCTCGCACCGCCGATCCCCGAAGTCGGGATGGGCTTCCCCGAGTTTGGCGCGCAGCCCCTCTTTCTCCCAGTCCGCGAGGTTGAGCGTTTCGTCTTCGAGGGCTGCGATCTTCCAGTAGTTGACGATCTCGAGGCCCACGCTCCCGCCCGTCTGGTTCCAGAGCAGCACGAGGTTGTCGCGCGTGGGCAGCCAAAAGAAGCCTTTGCTGCGATAGATCCCGATGCCCAGATACTTGTTATAGACCGTCCAGAGCCGCGTCGGGTGGAACGGCCTCGGATCGCTGACAACGCGGCTGCCAAGGGCATAGGTGTCAAGCTCTGCCATGGGCGCGTCGGCATGCTCTGCTTCCCAATCCATCAGCTCCTGCCCAAACTTCTGGACACGCTCGAAGTCGTAGAGCGGCATGGCAAAGATCTTCTCGAGACTCAGATTGCCCCACTGCATCGCCAGGATGTCGGCGCGGGGATTGAGCGGGTGCACGGCCTCTGCCACCGTCTGCAACACCTCACGGGGCACCTTGTCCGCCTTGCTCAAAAGCACCCGGTTCGCAAACATCACCTGCTCAGCCAAAAGGTTCGCGACCCCGCGCTTGCCTTGCTGCAGATTGGCGCTCGCCTGCGGATGGATCGCGCGGCCCAGATCGTGATCCTGCTGCAAAACGACCGTATCCACGACCGACAGCACGCCCTGCAGGCGCAGCTCACGCATTGCGCGGATCTCGCGCAGGAGCGGCCAAGGATGCGTGCTGCCCGAGGTCTCGATCAACAGATGCGTCACCTTCCCATCGGCCAAAACCTTCTCGAGAGCGGCCTTGAAGAGCGGCAGCCCAGCCTCGCTGCTGATGCTGCCCCCGGGGACAGAGGCGAAATGCGGGCTCTTGCGAGAGATCACCTCGCTCGTGTCGAGCACGGATCCGTCCACGTCGAGCGTGCTCATCTCGTTGACGATGACACCGAGCGTGACACCCGTCATGCCCCGCGCCTGCACGAGCAGGTTCTGCAGAAGCGTGGTCTTCCCGGCTCCGAGAAATCCGTTCAGGATCGTGGTGGGGATCGGCACTCTGCTCTCCTGGCCCTGGGGGTCGACGCCTGAAGCGTGCCACCCTCGTAGCCAAACTCTCGGACCAGGAAAAGCCAGCTGGTGAGCGGGCAATCGCGGCGCCTACATCGGGTCCGGGATGGCGCAATGGCTCCCTGAGGTGCAGCAGAGCGCGCGCGCACGCGGCCCGAACGCCTCAGATGGAAAGCAGGCAAGACCGCGGGGCCGGGTCTCCCCGACCGTGTCGAACGTCACCGCGGATGCGCCCGTGCCCTGTCGCGACAATCCATTGAGATGGCCGAGGATAGCCCGCGCGCGCGCAGGCGTCGGGTGCCGCGGCACATTGTGCACCCCCTTGAGCGGCACAGCCTCGAGCGCTGTCACGCGCATCCCGTCTGCCGTCATCGTGAAATAGGCCCGGCCCCAGAGCCCGTAATCGCGGCCGAGCGCATCCCCGTCCTTCCCGGCCCCGCCGATGAAAAGGAGGTTGCCCAGTGAGTGAAAGACGGCTGCCCCGCTCTCCTCTTCGCGCTCCACCGCGCGCACGACATGGGGGTGATGCCCGAGCACAAGGTGCACGCCTGCCTCTTTCACCGCGCGTAGAAACTGCGCGCGAATTCGGGGGCTGAGCGTGATGACATTCTCCGCCCCGGCATGGATCGAAAGGATCTTCAGATCGGCATCGGCGCGGGCCATCTCGCGCAGGACGGCGCTGTAATGCGCGGCGACAGAGACATAGGCCATGCCGATCGTTGCGGGCGCGGGCGCAAAGCTCCCCGAGCCAAAGCTCACCGCGCTGAGCGCAACGCGCACGCCCCCGGCTTCCATGATGTGGGGGGCGAAGGCCGCGTCCCCATAGCCCACTCCCGCATAAAGGAGCGGCCCGCCGCGCGCGTCCTCGGATTGGAAGAAATCGAGCGTGTCGCGCATCCCCACGCGCCCGTGGTCATAGGCGTGGTTGTTGGCCAGCGCGAAGGCATTCACGCCCAGATCAATGAGGTGGCGAAACTGCTCGGGATGGCTTCGGAACACAAACGCTTTGGAGGCCGACGACGCCCCGTTGCGCTCCGACACCACCGTTTCCACATTCACGAAATTGATGTCTCCGCTGAGTTCCGCCGCAAGCGTCTGCGTGACTTGCGCAATGGGAAGGCGGGCGAATTTGGTGACGGTTGTCGGGCTCGGGTTTTGCCGCGACCGGGCAAAGTTCACATCTCCGCCAAAGCCGATGACGAGCTCCTTGCCCAGGGGTGCCGCGCTCTGACGGCGTGCGATTTGGCGGGCCTCTGGCGGGCTCAGAAATGCGGCGAGGAGCTCTTGCGCCTGCAAAGGGGCCGCGCTCGCCACCATCAGCGCCGCCAGAAGAGCCAGCTTTCGCCCCACGCGCCTCATTGCAGACGGGCCTCCGCAATCAGCACGGGCTGGTGGTCCTCGGGGCCGCTCGGCCCCATGGCATAGATGTATCCGTTCCTGTTGCCCACGTAGATCACACCCTCCCAGACGGCCGGGGTCGATTCCCAGCAGCCCGCGCCCGGAGGGCGAAACCGCCACCGCTCCGTGGGGCGCGCCGGGTCATCGAGATCATAGGCAATGAGATCCCCCTCGCAGGTCGCCACCAGTAGCATCCCGTCCACCGCCACCGGAGAGGACCAGCCATGCCAAGGCAGGGGGAGCTCGGAAGTGACGCGCCCGGTGGCAAGCTCAACCGTCAAAAGCCCGCCCACATGGGTCGGCACATAGAGGTAATCGCCGGAGAGCGCTGGCGTTGCCCAAAGCCCGCCCTTGCCACCCACGCGCCCCGGAATGTCGAGCGCCCAGACAAGCGGGTCCTCGGGCCGCCCGGGATCCAGCATGAACAGGTCACCGGACCGCGCCTTGTCGCGGGAGGCGCGGCGCTCATCCTCCATGGCCACGATGATCCGGCCATCCTCCGTCCCGATCAGGGAGGCGTCGATGTCATCGCCCGCGAAGTAAGAGAACGTGAGCGCCTCGGCCCGCGCTGCCCCGGCGATGAGCGCCGCCATCGAGTAGCCCTGCACGAGACCGCCGGAATTCGCGAAATAGACGTCGCCCCTGATGGCCATGGCGGAGTTTTCGATCGAGACCATGCGATCCCCGATGCGCGCGAATAGCTCGGGCGTGAAGCCCGGGATCCTGTTGATCACCTCCGGCGCTACCGTCGGGCGCCCCTCGGCATCATGGCCCCGGTTGAGCTTGACCGTGTAGAACCAGGAATTCTCGCTCCCGGTAAAGAGGATGTCGCCCAGAATGAGCGGCGAGGCATCCCAGTCGTTATTCCAGATCCCGTCGCCCGTGACCGCCGAGAGCCGCCAGAGCTCCACCGCCCGCGTCTCCTCCAGCCGCAAAGCGCGCAGATAATTGTCGCGTGATCCGGTGTAGAGAATGGGCGCGCCAGTGGGGTCGAGCGCAACGGAGCCCTTGATGATGTCCCCAGTCCTGAAGGGTGCACGCACCGCGCGTCCCGTGGCGGCATCGAGAAAATGTACGCGGTGGTCGTAGGCCCCGAGAATGACCTCGGTCGCCTCCCCTCGGTCCCAGACGACAGGCTGGCCCGTCCAGCCGCTGCCGCACCAGTCTCTCACGCCATTTTCATCCGCGGAGGGCCCGCAAAAGGGGCCCACGCGCCAGAGGACCTTTGGGGCTCGAGGGGGCAGGGGGCCGGTGCCGTAGTAGCTGCGCGTCGGGTTCCCCCGAAACCCGAGAAGCCCCTCGGCCCGCGCCCACGGAAAGGGCTGGCTGACGCTTGCTGGGTCCACATAGGGGGCGACGATGGGCGGCGGCAGGGCGATATCGATGGCAAGGCTTTGCGCTGGCGCGACGCCTCCGCACAGCCCTGAGAGCAAAAGCCCCCCGAACATCGCCCTGAGACCCCGTCCGCCCGTCATTGCAGGGCAACCGGCAAGGCCGCGAGCGCTGGCGCGTCGTGGCACTCGAGATCAAGCTCAAGCTCGCCCGCGGCCATCACGCTCTGCGCATGGCGCCGCGCCACGGCCGGGGCGCCGCCGACCGTGCCTCCGGCAAATTGCAGCTCCGGTCCCACCGGGGTCGAAGCCATGTAAAAGGGCGCCCAGCCCGTCCGCGCCACGGCCAGCCGCGAGAGGAGATCGTGGCCCAAGTCGCTCGACGGCTCTGCCCGGCAGAGCTCGATCCAGAAGAGGGCACCCGTGCGCCGCGGCAACTGAATTTGTCCGGAGACGAAATTGCCGGTGGAATAAGCCACCACCGATTGCTGCGCGCCCGCGCCGTCGAGATAGGCCCAGGGCTGCACGACATGTGGATGCGTGCCCATGATCACGGTGGCCCCGGCCCGCGCGAGATCGGCCGCAAGCGCGCGCTGCTGCGCGTTGGGGCTCGCCGTGTATTCCCAGCCCCAGTGGGGCGTGACGATCACGGCCGCGATGTCCGGCCGCGCCGATGTCCGTGACACGGTTGAGAGCAGCTCCTCGCGGTCCGAATAGCAGCCCAGCACCTGCCCCGCCCGATCGGGGACACCGTTCGTGGAGTAGCTGCAGGCGAGCCAGGCGAGATTGCCCATGGCGGTGGGCATGATGTGAAGAAACCGCCGCGCGCTCTCAGCGCGGACCGTCCCTGTATAGGCGAGATCGGCGGCCTCAAGCGCCTCTATCGTCAGATCCGCGCCGCGCGCGCCGCGGTCGAGCGAGTGATTGTTGGCCGTGGAGACGATGTCGATCCCCGAAGCCAGGAGATCCCCGATGAGCCGCTCGTGGTAGTTGAAGAGCGGGTAGGAGGTGTGGACCACATTGTCGAAGACGGGGCCTGGATCCGCACGCTCCGAAAGGCCCCGGGTCATGCCGCGCGCTACCGGTCCCTCGAGATTGACATAGGCGATGTCGGCGGCGTGAAAAAACGGCTCCGCTGCGGACCACAGCACGCGAAATCCGTCTGCGTGCCCATAGGCGCGGCGCTGCAAGCCGGAATGGAGGAGCACGTCGCCCGCCGCCGCGATGCTCAGCGTTTCCTGGCCAAGGCACGCATTCTTTGCGGGTGCCACCGCGCGCGTCACTGCACGACAGCTCTCCTCCTGCGCGGCAAGCGTGTTGGGCTGCGCTGCAAGACCAAGAGCAAGCACCGGCACAAGCGCGCAGAGCCGCCACAGGGATGCAGCACAATCAATCAAATATCGTCTCGAAAAAACACGAAAAGCGCCGTGTAGCCGTCTTTCATCAAACGGCTCTCCCCCGATGCGCTGGCCAGAAAGG
>JBCBME010000167.1:0-5942 GCA_039822945.1 Pseudomonadota bacterium | reverse complement strand
TCCAGACCCGGAGCTTCATCTCGGCGGCCTCCTTCCAGGAGACGACGCGCGTGCTCACCGAGGCCTCCGTGCAGGGTAAGAAAGACACCCTCGTGGGCCTCAAGGAGAACGTCATCGTGGGCCGTCTCATCCCGGCCGGAACGGGCGGCGCGACCCAGCGGGTGCGCCGGATCGCGGCCACGCGTGACAACGTCGTCGTCGAGGCACGCCGGGAGGAGGCAGAAGCTGCCGCAGCCCTCGTGGCGCCTTCGGCCGATGACATCGTCGGCGGGGACGAGTTCGACAGCTTCATCGTCGAGACGCCCGAAAGCCGCGAGTAACCCGCGCCTCACGCATCTAAAAAGGCCGCCCGGAGCGCTTCGGGCGGCCTTTTTCGTGCCTGCATGGAGGCGCAGGCCCGGAATGCCGCAGTCGCGGTGCATGCTCAGAAAATTTTAGTATTCGCCATTGCCGGATCTCATCTTCGGCGCAGGTGTCATCTGTGTCTGGCGGCAGAGATTTTCAGGTCCGCCTTATCCAAGAGAGTGAGAGCTGACCGTGACCGAGCCTTTCATCGGGCCAGAGGGGCGCGCATTTTTCGCCGCGACCGCCTTTGTCTTCACCCTTGCCGCCTTTGCGCCCTATATCCGCAACGTTCTGGCGTGGCGGACCCGGCCGCAGCGCGCGTCTTGGCTGATCTGGTCGGTGCTGAGCGGGGTCTCGTTTCTGGGCCAGCTGGCCGAGGGCGCGTCCCTCTCTCTCGTGTTTGCGGGCGCGCAATGGGGTGGCACCGGGCTTGTTCTGCTGCTCTCGATCTCGCGCGGGGTGGGGGGCAGCCTGCGGGGCCCCGACCGTCTCATCCTCCTTGCAGCCTTCGCCGGCATCGTTGTGTGGTCGGTGACGAAAGACGCCACCTGGGCGCTCGTCATCTCCTGCAGCGTCTCGTTTCTCGGCGGCACGGCGACCATCGCGAAGGCCCGGGTCGACCCCGGCAGCGAGACGTTCTCGTTCTGGGTCTTGTCACTCCTCGCCGCCTGCTGCGGGATGGTCTCTGTCGGGGTCTGGGATCCCGTTCTGATGCTCTTTCCCGGCCACCTCGCGCTCATGTACTTTTGCGTCGTGGTCGCGATCCTGCTGGGGCGCCGCCGGCCGACCGCACCGCTCCCGCCCACCATGGGGGCATGATGCGCCCCGGGTGCCACGACCAAGACCTTCGAGGATCCCGGTAATCCCACGCCCTGAGCTGGCGGTCAGTAGCTCTGGTAATCCCTGAGAAAGAGCGCGCCGAGCGTGCAGAGCCGCGCGCAATCAGCCGCGTCGCGCCCGCGATCTTCGTCCAGAAGCGTCGCCGCCGTGCCCAGCCCCTCAAATCGCGGATCATCGCAGGCATTGTCGTCGGCATAGTCCGAGGAGTTGTTGCCGAAATCGATCGCCGCGCAGCTGGTGGCGAGGGCCGCTTCGGCCTCGTTCCACAAAAAGACATTGCCTGCCTCGAAGCCCCGCTGACAGTCGGTCGCGTCGCGCCCGATATTTTCGGAATCGATGTCGATGGCGGTGCCCGGCCCGAAGAAACGCCGGTCATCGCATTCGCCGTCAAACGTATAGTCCCCGCTGTCGTCTCCAAAGGAGATGGACTGCGCAAAAGCGCCTCCGGCGAGGGTGAGAAGCACGGCGAAGGCGGTGGGGAGGAGGGCTCTTTTCATGCGCGCAGCGTCGTCAGCGGGCCGGGGCCTGTCAAGCGCCAGGCCGGGCGCTACCTCCCCGCCATGACAAAAACCGAGAATTTCGAGCGGGTTGAGGTGTCGAGCGAGGAGGCGCTCTGGGCGTGGCTTGCTGCGCATCACGAGCGGGCGGACAGCGTCTGGCTCGTTACCAGGAAGAAACCCGCGCCCGATTATCTCTCCACCGGGCAAGTGCTCGACGCGCTCATCGCCCATGGCTGGATCGACGGGATCCGCCGCAAGCACGAGGACCCGGCGCGCACGATGCAGCTCATCGCGCCCCGCAAGATGCAGGCCTGGGCGCAGAGCTACAAAACCCGCGCGGAGGCGCTCCGCGCCGCGGGCCGCATGACCCCGGCGGGCGAGGCCGTGATCGCGGCCTCCAAGAAAAGCGGCATGTGGGATTTCTACGCCGATGTGGACGCGCTCATTTCACCGCCCGATCTTATCCGGGCGCTCGGCGCGCAGGAGGAGGGGTTCACGTCCCGCCCGGCCTCCTATCGCCGCAACGTGCTCCGATGGATCAAGCTCGCAAAGACCGACGCTACCCGCGCCAAACGTATCGCCGAGGTCGTCCGCACCACCCAAAGCGGCACGCGCATCCCACAGATGTGAGCCGCGCTCACCGCTTCCGGCGCGGGCGCTCCGGGTCGCGCTCAAAGCTCGGCGCAAGGTCGGGGAAGAGGCTCATCGTCTCCCCATCGCCGCCGGGCATGTCATAGCGTTCCATCCAGCGGGCCATTGGCGCGAGCGTCCCTCCCGCCGCCCACGTGAAGTACCCCAGCGCGCCGGGGCAGGGGATCGGTGCGCAGGCCTCTGCATTCTCGAGCACAAGCCCCATTTGCCCGCCGAACCACTCGCTCTCGCTTTGGCTGACGATCTCCACCACGTCGACGGCCCCGATGATGGCGCCGCGCGGCAGCTCTGTCGGGTGCGGGCAGCGCACGCCGTGGCGGTGGAGCCGCCAGTGCCCCCATCGAAACTCGTCTTCTTTCAGGCCCGTGGCCGCGTGGATGGCGATGCGCCCACACTCCATCCCGCCGGCGGCAATCGCCCCGGCGGATCTGTTCTCGATCCTTTTGAAGCCCGCCACGATCGCCCAGGCCCAGGGCTGGCGGACCGAAAGCGCCAGTGGCGGGAGGCCCTCCAGCCTCAGAGGCCCCAGGTGGCCAGGGCGCGGAAATCCATCGCCTCGAGGAAGGGCATCAGGCGATCGGGCCCGCCGCCCTCAGCCTGCACGAGCACACGGTTCGCCACCATGGCGATCATCTGGCCGTCCTGCACGGCAAATTGCTGACGGTTCACCCGCTCGATGGAGGCGCCCATGGCACCCGCATTGGCCACCATCGCGGCCATGCCCGCCACCATCGGGTTGTCGGCCATCAGCGTGATCGTCACGGCACTGCCGCCGCCCTCGGGGTAATAGCTCGCTGCAGCACCCGCGCCGCCGCCCATCATGCCCATCCCCATGGCCATGTCGCCGTCGATCTCCTGCCGCCAGCCGTCCGGCGCAGGGGGCAGAAAGCCCACGAGGGCATCGGCCTTCATCTCCTGCAGTTTGGCGCGCGCGAAGTCGAGCTCTTCGAGGGCAAAGGTCGTGTCGCCAGCCTGATAGGCCTCGAGCGCGGCAGCGAGCGCCTCCTCGATCTCATCGGCAAGGACGGGCGCGGGCAAAAGGCACAGACAAAGGGCGAGGGTTCGAAACATGATCTTTCTCCAAATAGCTGGCCAGAGCCTGCCTGCAGTGGGCGAGGGGATCAAGTGGGGTTTGTCTGACCTCCCGCAGGGCCCGCACCCCCTTGCGCCCGCGCGACCGGCGCGCTCAAAGTCGCCCATGGGCGCGACTGACACATCACATTCCGATCCTTCGGGCCGCCGGGCCAACCATCTGGGCGCGGCGCTCATGGTGGGTTCGATGACGGCCTTCACCATCAACGACGCCTTCATGAAGGTGCTGGGCGGGGAATGGCCCGTCTTTCAATCGCTCTTCGTGCGCGGGGCCTTCGTTGTGGTGCTCATGACGGTGCTCGCCTTTGCCCTCGGCCATATCCAGCGGGGGATCGGGCGTGCGGATTGGCGGCTCGTCCTGATCCGGTCGGGATGTGAGGGGGCGGCAGCCGCGCTTTTCATCACGGCGATCTTCAACATGCCGCTCGCGGAAGCCACTGCGATCCTGCAGACACTACCACTCACGGTGACACTCGCCGGCGCGCTCTTTCTGGGGGAGGCCGTAGGCTGGCGGCGCTGGGGCGCGATCCTCGTGGGCTTTGCGGGCGTCCTTCTCGTCGTGCAGCCGGGCGGCGCGGGCTTCACCATCTATTCGCTCTACGCGGTGGCCGCCGTGATCCTCATCACCGTGCGGGACATGGCCGCGCGCCGCATGTCCCGCGACGTACCCAGCCTCCTTGCTGCACTCGTGGGGGCAGCGGCCGTGACGCTCGTGGGGGCAGTTGGCTCGCTGGCAGAAGAGTGGCAGCCGCTCACGCAAACTGCCGCCATCGGGCTCGCAGGGGCCGTCGCCACCATCATATTCGCCTACATCTTTTCCGTGGCGGCCATGCGTTCGGGCGAGATCGGCTTTGTCGCGCCCTACCGCTACACCTCGCTTCTGGCGGCGCTCATCCTCGGCGTTGTGTTCTTCGGTGAGATCCCCAATGCGCTGACGCTTGCCGGGGCCGCGCTCATCACCGCCAGCGGGATCTATACCCTGCTGCGGGAAAACCGTGCTAAGCACGCCGCGTCCTAGGAAGGGTGCCCGCCATGGCCGAGGGATTTCTACAGGTGCTGGGGCTCATGCGGTGGTCCTACCCGTCCGAGATCGACGCCTTCGACCTCGAGGTGACGAGCCTCGAGGCCCTGCGCGCCACGCTCTATTCGCCTGCGCGGATGGAGGAACGGCTCTTTTTCCTCGAACACGTGGTGCTCCCGTGCATCCGTGCGCAAAGCGACAGGAATTTCCGCATCGTCATGCTCATGGGGGATCAGTTGCCCGATCCATGGCGCACGCGGGTGATGGCGCTGATCGAGCCGGTGGCGGAGATCATCCCCGTCTTCGAGCCCGAGGGGCAGCGCCACGCCGCCGTCTGCCGGGCGGTGATGAAGGCGCATCGCAATCCGCGCGCGGCTGCTGTGGCGGAGTTTCGGCTCGATGATGATGACGCCATGGGCCTCGATTTCGTGGAAGTCACGCGCCGCGCCTACAGGCAGCACCGGGAGATCCTGCGCCACCACCGTGCGTTTTGCCTCGATTACACCAAGGGGCTCGCGATGATCGCAGGGCCCGGCGGGGTGGAGGTGCGGCCGGTCTTTTCGCAGCTTGTGGGGATCGCGCAGGCGCTGATCTACGGGCCGCGGCACCGCAAATCGGTGCTCGACTATCCCCATCGCAGGCTCTGGACGTCGATGCCCAACCTCACCTATCCCGACCCGGTCAAATGGGTGCGTGGCATCCATCGCACCAATGACAGCGGCATCGCGGAGCTTGTGTCCAACCTGCCCACATGGCCTCTGGAGGAGGAACGGATCCCCTTGGTGCTCGCTATGGAATTCGGGATCGATCTGCAGGGCCTGACCGAGGCCTGGGTGCGGCTCCAAAAGGACGGCGCCGCCTAGGTCGCGACGCAAAGCGGCACCTTGCCGCGAGGGCCGTCGTGGCGCTGTTGACAACGCATTCGACTCTGCGTATTGCCCGCGCACCCGAGGAAAACTTGGGTCTACAGGATTGAAATGGTCAAGATCCGGGCCCCCGAGGGCCTCGATCCTCTGGATACCACCGCACCGCTCCGATTTCAGGAGGGGTCTGCGGCTTTTGCGCTTGGTGGGGACGCCCTTCGAGCCATGACGAGAACCCGGCGGTTTCATCCGCCAACACATGTGAACCCGGCGGCGCGCCGCCAGCGAAATAACGGGAAGTACGCCCAAATGCCCACGATCCAGCAGCTGATCCGGAAGCCCCGGCAGCCGAAAGTCAAACGCTCCAAGTCCATGCACCTGGAGCAGTGCCCCCAGAAGCGCGGCGTCTGCACGCGCGTCTACACCACGACCCCCAAGAAGCCGAACTCGGCCATGCGGAAGGTTGCCAAGGTGCGCCTGACCAACGGCAACGAGGTGATCAGCTATATCCACTGTGAGATCCACATCCTGCAGGAACACTCTGTGGGCGTGTTCGGTGGGTGTCGTGTGAATGTACTTCCCTGTGTCCGCTACCAGATCCTTCGCGGTGTCCTCGACACGCAAGGCGTC
>JBCBME010000166.1:0-5956 GCA_039822945.1 Pseudomonadota bacterium | reverse complement strand
CGGCGCCGTGGGCTCCGGCATCGGCGCGGGCGTGATCGAGAGCGCGGGGCTGGGCGCACTCGGGATCGCCGCCACTCTCATGATGCTGGTGGCGCTGGCCAATCTGAGGCTCTCGCGCCGCCTCAGCGGGCAAGCCCCTTCACAGCCATCATCGTCGCCGAAAGCGTCGCGATAAGCTTGCCATCGGCCTCCGCGCGCCCCTCGGTAAAGAGCAACGTGCGGCCCGCGCGGATCACGCGCCCCTCGTAGCGAAAACTCTCGCCCGCGGCGGGCGCGAGGAGCGAGGCTTTGAACTCCACTGTGAGCACCTCGGCATCGGCCTCCATCAGCGTCATCGCGGCATAGCCGCAGGCGCTGTCCATGCCCGTTGCCGCAACCCCGGCATGGTGAAAACCGTGCTGCTGCACGAAGCGCGGATTGAAGCCCATCTCCAGCACCACGCGGCCCGGCGCGCAGACCGGCATCCCAAGCCCAAACTCGGACGCGATGACCTGCTGCGCAAAGCTCTCGCGCACCCGGCTCTCCCACCCGTCATGGCGCACTTCAAACGCTCCCATGCCCCCTCCTTCATCTTTCCAGAAATACTCCGGCCCGTTGCCCGGCAGCGCGCGCAGGGCTGCATGAGGGAAGGCAAACCCGCCTCCGCCGCAAAAGCAAGCGTTGACGCAAGCCATCAAACACGCCACATGAGCCGCACATATACCCGCAACCGGGCGTTCCGTGGGCGCCAAACCGACGAGGAGCCAGATCATGGCCCGTGACGATCAACAGATCACCCTTACCCTCCCCGATGGAAATCAGCGCAGCTACCCGACCGGCACCACTGCTGGCGAAGTGGCGATGGATATCTCCACGTCGCTCGCAAAGAAGGCCATCAGCGCCACCGTCGACGGCCAGCATTTCGACCTGCAATGGCCCATCACGGCAGATGCCGAGATCGCCATCCACACCCTGAAGGACCGCCCGCAGGCCGAGGAGCTCGTACGCCACGACCTCGCCCACGTGATGGCGCGCGCCGTGCAGGAGATCTGGCCAGACGTGAAGGTCACCATCGGCCCCGTGATCGACAACGGCTGGTACTACGACTTTGACAGAGCGGAGCCCTTTTCGCCCGAGGATCTCGGTCAGATCGAAAAGAAGATGAAGGAGATCATTAATCTCCGCGATCCAGTCCGCACCGAGGTCTGGGAGCGCGATCGCGCCGTCCAGCACTACACGGACGCGGGCGAGCCCTTCAAAGTGGAACTCATCGACGCCATCCCCGGCGACGAGCCGCTGCGCATGTATTGGCACGGCGATTGGCAGGATCTTTGCCGCGGCCCGCATCTCCAGCATACCGGGCAGATCCCGGCGGACGGCTTCAAGCTCATGTCGGTGGCAGGCGCCTATTGGCGCGGCGATTCAAACCGCCCGCAGCTGCAGCGCATCTACGGCGTGGGCTTTCTCAACCGCGATGAACTGAAGGCCCATCTGAGCTTCCTTGAAGAGGCTGAAAAGCGCGACCACCGCAGGCTGGGCCGCGAGATGGACCTCTTCCACTTCGAGGAAGTAGCGCCCGGCTCGGTCTTTTGGCACCAACATGGCTGGCGTCTTTTCCAGACGCTCATTGCCTATATGCGCCGCCGTCAGGAGGCTGCGGGCTATGAGGAGGTCAACTCTCCCGACATCATGGACCGTGCCCTCTGGGAGACTTCCGGCCATTGGCAAAACTACCGGGAGAACATGTTCCAGGCGGCGACGCTGGATGAGCGGGAATATGCGCTCAAGCCGATGAACTGCCCGGGCCACATGCTCATCTACAACCAGGGCCTCAAAAGCTATCGCGATCTACCGCTGAAGATTGCGGAGTTCGGCAAGGTGCACCGCTACGAGCCCTCGGGCGCGCTGCACGGCCTTTTGCGGGTGCGCAGTTTTACCCAGGACGACGCCCATATCTACTGCACCCCCGAGCAGCTGCTGGATGAATGCATCGAGGTGAACCGCCTCATTTTGTCGATCTATCGCGACTTCGGCTTTGAAGAGGTTCACGTGAAGCTGTCCACGCGCCCAGAAAATCGTGTCGGAAGTGACGAGATTTGGGATCAGTCGGAGGCGGCCCTGAGCTCCATGCTCGACGAAGAGGGTTTGGCCTACACGATTTTCGAAGGTGAGGGCGCCTTCTATGGGCCCAAGCTCGAATATGTGTTGCGCGACGCCATCGGGCGCGATTGGCAATGCGGCACGCTTCAGGTCGACTTCAACCTGCCGGAGCGTTTCAACACGACCTATATCGCGGCCTCGGGCGAAAAATGCGCGCCGGTGATGTTGCACCGGGCACTCTTTGGGTCCCTTGAGCGGTTTACTGGTATCCTGATCGAGCAGCATGCCGGGAAGCTGCCCTTCTGGCTCGCGCCGCGGCAGGTGGTGGTGGCGGCGATCGTCTCGGACGCAGATGACTATGTCCACGAGGTGGTGGCCGCGCTCAAGGCCGCTGGCGTGCGTGCCGAAGCGGACGTACGCAATGAGAAGATCAACTACAAAGTCCGCGAGCATTCGGTGGGCAAGGTGCCTGTCATCCTCGCCGTCGGCATGCGCGAGGTGGAGGAGCGGACGCTCTCGATGCGCCGGCTCGGCGAAAAGCACAGCACCACCATCAGCCTCGACGACGCTGTTGGCGATCTGAAAGCCGAGGCGTGCCCGCCGGACCTGCGATGAGCCCTCGTGCTGCTGCGCGGCAATGTTTCAAAACGCGCGGCAGCACCTGATCTTTTATTTCGTCAGACTGCATTTTACCGCAAATTTTGGGTAACTTCGGTCACAGCCTGTCACGCGCCCGTGTCGCACGGGCGTGTGATTGGAATGTCATCGGGGCCTCGGGCCATTTCGGTTTTGCACACCAACGTGCACAGTCATTGCTCAAAGGAAGACACCCATGTCGAACACCACCAAGACCCTCGCCGTTGCCGGCGCCGTCGCAGCAGCGCTCGCCACGTCGATGGCCGCCCCTGCCGCAGCTCAAGCTCAGGAAAAGTGCTACGGCGTTTCGCTCGCCGGTGAGAACGATTGCGCCGCGGGCCCGGGCACGACCTGCGCCGGCACCTCCACTGTCGACTACCAGGGCAATGCCTGGACGCTCGTGCCGGCTGGCACCTGCGGCGACATCGAGCTGCCCACGATGGCAGACGGTTCCGAGCGCATGGGCTCCCTTGAGGCACTCGAGCGCGACCTGCCGGCATAAGTGACGGTTGGCGGGGCCTTGCGCCCCGCCCCATTCGCTTCCGCCGGTGGGCCCGATCGGGTGCCTCCGGCGGGAGTATTTTTGGAAAGATGAAGGTGCGCCATGCTCGACGGTCTGTTCTCTGATCTGCCTCTCGTTCCCGGGGTGGGCTACAAGCCCCAGCATTACGCGGACCTTTTGCAGGAGCCGGGCCCCGTGGGCTGGCTCGAAGTTCATGCGGAAAACTACATGGGCGACGGCGGGCGGCCTCTGGCGCAGCTCGCGCATCTGGCGGAGCGCTTTCCGATTTCCGTCCACGGCGTGGGCCTGTCCATCGGGGGCGAAGGGCCGCTCGACGCAGGTCACCTCGCCCGGCTCCGGCGGCTCTGTGACCGGGTGAAGCCCGCGAGCTTTTCCGAGCATCTCGCCTGGTCGACCCATGAGAGCCATTTTCTCAACGACTTGCTGCCGCTGCCCTACACCGCCGCCACGGTGGCGCGGGTGAGCGATCACATCAAAGAGGTGCAGGATCACGTGGGGCGGCGCATGCTGCTGGAGAACCCGTCGAGTTATCTGTGGTTTGACGAAAGCACGATGGCCGAGACCGAATTCCTTTTTCAGGTGAGCGAGGCGACGGGCTGCGGGCTTCTTCTCGACGTCAACAACGTCTTTGTGTCGGCCACAAACCTCAAGCTTGACCCACGCGCCTATATCGACGCGTTCCCGCTCGAGCGGGTGGGTGAGATCCATCTCGGCGGCCATGACGAGGATGAAGACGAGCATGGCGCGCCGCTCCTCATCGACAGCCACGGGCGCGAGATCGTGGATCCGGTCTGGGCGCTTTATGACTACACGCTCGCCCGCTCGGGCCCGCGGGCGACGCTCATCGAGTGGGACGCCGATGTCCCCGATTGGCCGACGCTGCGCGCCGAGGCCGTTCGCGCGCAGTCCGCGCTGCAGACAGTGCTGGCGTGATCTGATGCAAGGCGGCGTGGCGCAGACGGAGCTGACCCAGGCGATCCTCGGGCCGGACCTCCCCGTGCCCGAGGGGCTCAGCGATGGGCAGGGGCGCGCGGCGGGCAAGCGCTTTGACGTCTATCGCAACAACGTGGCCGTGAGCCTGACCGAGGCGCTGATCACCGCCTTTCCCACGGTGCACAATCTGGTGGGCGACGCGTTTTACCGCGCGATGGCGGGTGTCTTTTTGCGCCAGCATCCCCCGTCCTCGCCGGTGATGATGTTTTACGGGGCTGAGATGCCGGGCTTTTTAGGCAGCTTTGAGCCGGTGGCGCATCTCCCCTACCTTGTGGATGCGGCGCGGCTCGATCTCGCGCTGCGGCAGGCCTATCACGCTGCGGATGCCGCACCGATCGCGCCCGAGGCATTACAGATCGCCCCGGACGCCCTGATGGTCGCGCGGGTTGAGATGGCGCCGGCGGCGCAGATCCTCACCTCCCCCTACCCGCTCCACGGGATCTGGCAGATGACGAAGGGCGCGGGCAAACCGCCCGCCCATGGGCAAGACGTGCTCGTCTCACGGCCGGGATACGACCCGGAGGTTGATCTGCTTCTGCCCGGCGCGGCGGAGTTTCTCCTGGCGCTTCAGGGCGGCGCCACGGTGGAGGCGGCCCTCGAGGCCGCGCCTGCGCTCAGCGCAGAGCGCGATCTTGGCCCCACCCTCGCCCTTGCTCTTCAACGCGGGATCTTCACCCGCCTCACCTGACTGACGACTGAAAGACGATCCCATGGACCTTGAAAGCCTCCGCCACCGCTGTGTTTCTCCCCTCGAGGCGGCGAGCAGCGCCATCCTGACGACATCTGCCCGGCTTATCTTTGCGGGTGTTCTGCTGTTCTACTTCTGGCAGGCGGGCGTGACGAAGCTGGGCGAAGGGTTCTTTGGATTTCTCAACCCCGATTTCGGCGCCTATGTGCAGATCTTTCCGAAGGCTGTGGAGGCGGCGGGCTATGATCCCTCGCAGCTCGGCACGTTTCACTACTTCGTGGTGGTGGCGGGCACGGTGGCCGAATTCGTGCTGCCTGCCCTGATCGTGCTGGGGCTTTTCACCCGGCTGGCCGCGCTCGGCATGAGCGTCTTTGTGATCGTGCAGAGCTGGACGGACGTCGTGGGGCACGGCGCCTTCGCCAATGGGACGTTTGGCAGCTGGTTTGACCGTGCCTCGGACGCCGTCATCGCCGACCAGCGCGCCTTTTGGCTGCTGGCGCTCTTTATCCTGATCCTGAAGGGCGCGGGCCCGCTCTCCCTCGACCGGCTGCTCTTTTCGACGCACGAAGAGCTGCGCGAGAGCCTGGCCTAGCTCCAGGCAGCTTGCGCGTCGGCTGTCCAGCCCAGCGTCATCTTTGACCCCTCCACGATGAGGGGGCGTTTCATGAGCGTGGGCTCGGCGGCCAAAAGCTCTGCAGGCGGGGTGGCGCGCTGATCCTCCGAGAGGCCCCGCCACGTGGTGGACTTCCGGTTGACGAGCGCCGCGCCGAAGGTCTCCAGCGCCGCAGTGAGAAGCTCAGCTGGCACCCCATCGGCCCGCACATCGCGAAATTCCGCCTCCGGATGCGCCTTTCGCGCCGCCCGGCAGGTATCACATGTTTTTAATCCGTAGATGATCACAGCCCTTGCCCCCTTGCCTTTCGGCGATTGCCCCTACGTCGATATGAAGACGCGCACAACCGCAGCGTTGACAGAGCCGCCCTGGACGCCGGCGGGACGAAAAAGGAGATTGCGATGCCGAGCGGCACCGTAAAGTG
>JBCBME010000165.1:0-5971 GCA_039822945.1 Pseudomonadota bacterium | reverse complement strand
CGCCACGCCGAGGCCCGCGCGGCCCAGCATGCCGAGATCATTAGCCCCGTCACCCACGGCCAGCGCGTCATCTTCGGAAAGGCTTAGGCGTGCTGAGAGCTCCTCGAGCGCTTCGACCTTTGCCTCGCGCCCGAGGATGGGCGGTGCAACAGCTCCGGTTAGGGCTGTGCCGTCATGCAAAAGCGTATTGGCGCGGTGTTCGTGGAACCCGAGCCGACCAGCAACGCGTTCTGTGAAGAACGTGAAGCCGCCGGAGACGAGCGCAGTATGGGCGCCGTGGGCGCGCATGGTGGCAAGGAGCGTCGCGCCGCCAGCCATGAAGGTGAGGCGCTCTTCAAAGACGGCCTCGAGTGCCGTCAAGGGTAAGCCTTTGATGAGCGCAACGCGTTCCTCCATCGCCTCCTCAAAGCCGAGCTTGCCGTCCATGGCGAGCGCGGTGATGGCAGCGACCTTCTCGCCGATCCCGGCATGGGCGGCCATCTCATCAATGCATTCCTGCTCGATCATGGTGCTGTCCATGTCTGCGATGAGAAGCCGTTTCTTGCGCCCCGTCTCGGGCAGCACGTTGATGTCGATGCCTTCTGCGTAGAGTGGTCCGGGATCGGCCGGGAGGGTGAACTCAGCGGCCTCGTCTTCGGCGAGCCATGTCAGATCCTGCCCGTCGAGTTGATCCGCCAATCCTTCGACAGCAGACTCTTTCAGCTCACCAGGCTTTGCAATCATCGAGATAATCATGGCGGCGCTCCTAGCGGCCAGGGGCAGACACGCCAAGCGGAAACCACGTTTCCGATCCGCACGGGCCAGAGGCAAGACCGGTGCATTTTGCCTGTTGTGCCGCCGCGCCGCTGCCCGTAACAGCGGCGGTGGGACAGCCCTCCCCAACGAGGGCCGCATATCTGTAAGGGTAACAGCAATGGCTCACCAAGCACCGGCAGCGCGGCCGGCAAACGCGCGTTTTTCCTCTGGCCCCTGTGCCAAGCCCCCCACCTTCACGCTCGACAAGCTCGCGGATGCGCCTCTTGGCCGCTCGCACCGGGCTGCCGTGGGCAAGGTAAAGCTCAAAGACGCTATTGAACGCACGCGGGCGATGCTCGACGTGCCCGCTGATTACAAGATCGGCATCGTGCCGGCCTCTGACACGGGCGCCTACGAGATGGCCATGTGGAACCTCCTCGGCGAACGGCCGGTGGAGATGGTGGCCTGGGAGAGCTTTGGCGCGGGCTGGGTGACGGATGCCGTCAAACAGCTCAAGATCGAGGCGCAGGTGCACACGGCCGAGTATGGCGAGATCGTCGACATGGGCGCGCTCGATTACGACAAGGACGTCTGCTTTACCTGGAACGGAACGACCTCAGGCGTTCGTATGGCGTCAGGCGACGTAATCCCTGCGGATCGCGGCGGGCTGACGCTTTGCGATGCGACATCGGCGGCCTTCGCGATGGATCTGCCCTGGGACAAGCTGGACGTCACAACCTTCTCCTGGCAAAAGGTTCTGGGCGGGGAAGCAGCGCATGGGATGCTCATCCTGAGCCCACGGGCCGTAGAGCGCCTCGAAAGCTACACACCCGCCTGGCCGCTGCCCAAGATTTTCCGCCTCACCAAGGGCGGAAAGCTGATCGATGGGATCTTTACGGGCGCCACCATCAACACGCCCTCCATGCTCTGCGTCGAAGACTATCTTCATTGTCTCGACTGGGCGGAGAGCGAAGGCGGTTTGGCCGGGTTGATCGCACGTGCCGACCGCAACGCGCGGCTTGTCTGGGACTTTTGCGAGAGCCGCGACTGGATTGAAAATCTGGCCGTTGATCCGGCGACGCGGTCCACCACCAGCGTGTGCCTGAAGTTTACCGATGCCCGCATCACTGACGGCGCAGCCTTTGCCAAGGCCGTTGCAAAACGGCTGGAGGCGGAAGGTGCAGCGCTCGATATTGGCGGTTACCGCGATGCACCTCCGGGCCTGCGCATCTGGTGTGGCTCGACGGTCGAGGCTTCTGACATCGCCGCCCTCCTGCCGTGGCTCGACTACGCGTTTCACACCGAAATCGAGGCTCAACTGGCAGCCGCCTAAGCACACATCCCGGACCATATCCGGGCCCCCTTCAGATCACGTGCGCAGCCCCGGATCGCATCGGCGGCAGCGACAGGATGAAAGACAAATCCATGCCCAAAGTACTCGTTTCAGACAAACTCTCGGAAACCGCTGTCCAGATCTTCCGCGACCGCGGGATCGACGTCGATTTCCAGCCCGACCTTGGAAAGGACAAGGACAAGCTGCTCGACGTCATCGGCCAGTATGACGGCCTTGCCATCCGCTCGGCCACGAAGGTGACGGAAAAGATCATCGCCGCCGCGACAAACCTCAAGGTGATCGGCCGCGCGGGGATCGGCGTCGACAATGTGGACCGCGATGCCGCCTCCAAGGCCGGGATCATCGTCATGAACACGCCGTTCGGTAACATGATCACCACGGCCGAGCACGCCATCGCTATGATGTTCGCCGTCGCGCGCCAGATCCCGGAGGCGTCGTCATCGACCCATGCGGGCAAGTGGGAGAAGTCGAAATTCATGGGGGTCGAGCTGACGTCGAAGACGCTGGGCGTCATTGGCGCGGGCAATATCGGCGGCATCGTCTGCGACCGTGCGCGGGGCCTCAAGATGAAGGTCATCGCCTATGATCCGTTTCTCTCGGACGAGAAGGCAGACAAGATGGGCGTTGAAAAGGTCGAGCTCGACGAGCTGCTGACGCGCGCTGATTTCATCACGCTCCACGTCCCTAAGACCGAGCAGACCGCCAACATGATCACCGCCGAGCGGATCGCGATGATGAAAAAGGGCGTGCGCATCATCAACTGTGCCCGCGGCGGCCTTGTGGATGAAGAAGCTTTGGCCGAGGCGCTGAAGTCCGGCCATGTCGCAGGCGCGGCATTCGACGTCTTTGCCGTGGAGCCCGCCACCGAGAGCCCGCTCTTCAACCTTCCCAACGTCGTCGTCACGCCCCATCTTGGCGCGGCCACCACTGAGGCGCAGGAGAACGTGGCGCTCCAGGTGGCTGAGCAGATGTCGAACTACCTCCTCGACGGTGCCGTGGAGAACGCGCTCAACATGCCCTCGATGACCGCCGAAGAGGCCAAGGTCATGGGACCCTGGGTCAAGCTTGCGGGCCATCTCGGCGCCTTCATCGGCCAGCTGACCGACGAGCCCATCAAGGCCATCAACATCCTCTATGACGGCGCAGTCGCTGAAATGAACCTGCCCGCGCTCAACTGCTCGGTCATCGCAGGCATCATGAAGCGCGCCAACCCGGACGTGAACATGGTGAGCGCGCCGATCATCGCGCAGGAGCGTGGGATCAACATCTCCACCACGAACCAGGCGAAGTCGGGTGTCTTTGATGCCTACATCAAGGTCACCGTCGTCACCGACAAGCGCGAGCGCTCTGTGGCGGGCACGGTCTTTTCCGATGGCAAGCCGCGCTTCATCCAGATCAAGGGGATCAACGTGGATGCCGAGATCGGACGCCACATGGTCTACACCACCAACGAGGACGTGCCGGGCATCATCGGCCTTCTGGGGAACACGATGGGCAAATCGGGCGTCAACATCGCCAACTTTACGCTCGGGCGGAACACGCCCGGCGGTGAGGCGATCGCGCTCCTCTACATTGACCACCCGGTGCCCGACACCGCCATCAAGGCGCTGGAGACAACAGGCATGTTCGGGCAGGTGGAAAACCTCGAATTCGACGTGGCATAGGTCTTTCCATGACGCTTTACGCCATCGGCGACATTCATGGGCACATCGCCAAGCTCGACCGTGCCCTCGCGCTGATCGAGGCCGATGGCGGCACAGACGCCGAGATCGTCTTTGTCGGTGACTACATTGATCGCGGCCCCGATAGCCGGGCCGTGATCGAACGCCTGATGGCTGGGCTCGAGGCAGGTCAGCGCTGGACCTGCCTCAAGGGCAACCATGACCGTTTGATGGATTGGTTCTTTGAGCCCGAACCGCGCCATGACCCTCATTTGCTCGTCGGCTACCACTGGTTTCACCCGAGTATCGGCGGCGTTGAAACACTTTCTTCCTACGGCGTGAGTGTCCCTGATCGCGTGCGCCTTTCTACACTTCAAGGCACGGCCCGCCGGCACGTGCCCGAGGCGCATATCGCGTTTCTGCGTGGGCTGAAGCTGACCCATGAGGCCCAAGGGATGCTGTTCGTCCACGCCGGGGTGCGCCCCGGTTTGGCGCTGAACGAGCAGACCGAGGAAGACCTCCTTTGGATCCGGCAAGAATTTCTAGAGGATCCCCGCCCCTTTGACCGGCCCGTAGTTCATGGCCATACGCCGGTGGAGACCCCTGAGCATTGGGGGCGTCGCATCAACCTCGATGGCGGGGCGGCCTTTGGGCGCACGCTCGTGCCCGTCGCATTCGACGGGGACCAAGTCTTTTCGCTCACAGATGACGGGCGGGTCCCGCTCAAACCTCGCGATAATCCCGTCTGATCAGCTTCCAACTGGAATGGCCAAATAGGAACGCGCCGAAAATGGTCCCGAAGAGGATCGATTCAGACGTCATGAGCCCCTTGGGCATCCCGTTGGCCAAAAGCACGTAGCTCACCAGCGCGAGGATCACCGCGCCTGAGACGGCACGAAAGACGTACTCGCCCCTTGTGGGGCCAAATTTCCGTTTCTCACTCATGCAGCGCTATTTGGGTCGCGCGTAGAGATCGTCCAGCGCGGGAACCACCGTGCCACGGCAGCTGCCAAAGCCGATGCGAAAGCCCTCACCAACCGCCGCGCCGCGCATCACGATCGTATCGCCATCCTCTAGGAAGCTGCGCGGGCCCGCATGTGTTTGGACGGGCTCCTTTCCACCCCAGCTGAGCTCGAGCATCGAGCCCCGCGCGCCACGCTCGGGCCCCGAAATCGTGCCCGAGCCCAAGAGGTCGCCCACGGTCATCGGACAGCCTGACGTCGTGTGGTGGGCGAGCTGTTGGGCGCTGGAATAGTACATCTCCGCGTAATTCGTCCGGGTGAGCGGGGTGGCATCGCTGTCGCGCTCGAGATCGACCTCGAGCGCTATGTCGAAAAGCGTCGGGTGCGGCTCGTCAAGGTAGGATAGCGGCGGCAGATCGCGGGCCGGAACAGCGCGCCGAAAGCCTTCGAGCGCCTCTGCAGTAACAATCCAGGGGCTGATCGTCGTGGCTGTGGCTTTGGCCTGAAACGGGCCAAGCGGCTGATACTCCCACGCCTGGATGTCGCGCGCTGACCAATCATTGAGGAGCACGTAGCCAAAGATCATCGCATCGGCCTCAGCCACAGTCACAGGCCCGTCGGAAGCCACGCCCACAATGGCGCCGAGCTCTAGCTCATAATCAAACCGCGCTGACGGCGCGAAATGCGGCGCTGCATCATCGGGGCCCTTAAGCTGGCCCCAAGGGCGGCGCACTTCATGGCTGCTCACAACGACGGAGGACGCGCGCCCGTTATAGCCAATGGGGATGTGCAACCAGTTGGGTGGCAGGGCATTCTCAGGCCCGCGAAACATGGTTCCCACATTGGTGGCGTGATGTTTGCCGGCGTAGAAATCAGTGAATTCGGAAATGAGGAACGGCATGTGGAGCGTTACCAGTGACAGCGGAACGAGATAGGCCGCCGTCGTGCTCTCATGCTCAGAGCCCTTCTCGAGAAGCGTCACGAGAGCCTGTCGCAACCCGGCCCAAGCAGCGGGGCCAAGTTCCATCATCTCGTTCCAGAAAGGCGCGTCAAAGACAGGCGTCTCCTGCACCCTCAGATGCCCATCCGCCTCGAGCCCGGTGAGATCGAGAACCATGCCACCGATCGCCACCCCGCAGCGCGGCTCCGTGTCACCAACAGAAAAGACGCCATAGGGCAGATTATTGAGGGGAAAATCAGTCTCGGCCGAATTGGCGGACGCCACCCACGAACGCTTCAGGCTCACTTCTTTTTCCGTT
>JBCBME010000164.1:0-5987 GCA_039822945.1 Pseudomonadota bacterium | reverse complement strand
CGCACATAAGGGCGCACGATCTGCGCGCCGCGCCGCATGCCGGAGCCGAGAGCCCAGTCTCTTAACTCCTCCGAGCGCGGCCAAACATCAGGCGCGGAAATCTGCGGTGGCGCGCGCTCTGGTTCGGGCAGGTCGTTGCCGCGCACCGCCTTCCACATAGGGGTGTAGACCTTGTAGAAGCCGCCGGTCTTCGTCTCCACATTCCATGGCTCGAAAAGGAGGTGTCCGGTATGGCTCTGGGCGGTGAGGCCCGCCTCCTTGGCCCAGGCCTTCACAGCCTTGTCCCTCGCCTGGCTGTCAGGATCATACGCACGCGACCAGTGGATCGCTGTCGCCCCGGTCTCAGACACCAGCTCTTTCATGACACTGAGTGCATCACCGCGGCGCAGGATGAGTTGCGACCCCATACCCTCCAAGGCAGCTGAGAGGTGTTCGACCCCCAGACCCAGCCGCCAGGCGGGTGCGGTGCCGAGCGTCTCCACGACCTCATCATAAATAAATAGGGGAATGACCGAGCCACCCGCATTGCACGCCGCAAGGAGCGCCCTGTTATCAGAGAGCCGCAAGTCGCGGCGAAACCACATGATACTGGCGTCAGCCATGCCCTACCCCCTCGTGTCGTGGGGCTTCCGCGGCCCCAATCAGAGTTCGTGATCTAGGGCCGCAATGAGGCGGTCAACCTCATGGGAGGTGGTGTAGTGTGTGAACGAGACGCGCAGCACGCCGACGTCCGGGTCCACGCCAAGCGCTTCGAGCGCTCGATGCGCGTAAAAGTCGCCCCCGCCACAATTGATCCCGTACCGCGCCAGCCGCTGTGCGATCGGTGCCGCGGGCTCGGCGAGATCGAGTGCGAGCGTGGGCGCACGTTGCGCAGGGTCTGTGGGCCCGAGAAGCCGCACACGCTGCTTGGTCTCCAGGAAGTCGAGAAGAGGCTCCATGAGGGCGATCTCTCGACTGCGCATCATGTCATGGACCACCTCGGCGCGGCCTGTTGCGTCGCGCCCCGCCTTCATGTGGTGCTTGTAGAGGGCGTCGATGTAGTCGGCGATGCCCGCGCAAGCAGCAACCTGCGCGTGGTCTGGCCCCGCCGGTGTAAACCGCTTTTCAAGATGCGCTCCGTTGAAGACATGGCCCTGATTTGGAAGCGCCATACCCAACTCGCGCCGCATCGTCATGAGCCCCTGGTGCGGCCCGTAGGTCTTGTATGCCGAGAAAAGGTATATGTCGGGGCCGAGTTTTTTGACGTTTGGAAGACCGTGGGGGGCGTAGCTCACCCCATCAACGCAGGTGAATACACCGGCTTTCCGCGCCAGACGACAGATCCGCGCGACGTCATTGATTTCGCCCACCACGTTCGAGCAGTGCGGGAAGCATAAGAGCTTGGCCCCCTCCAGAAGGGGAATGAGGTCCGCGGTGTCGAGATGTCCGTCCGGACGCATCCGCCATTCCCGGATCTCGATCCCGTCGTCCGCCAGCCTGCGCCACGGACCGGAATTGGCCTCATGGTCTTGGTCGGTGACAATGATTGCTTGTCCGGGCACGAGCCACTGTCGAAAGGCCTGCGCCAAGACATACGTGTTCGCGGTGGTGGACGGGCCAAAGCTCAGCTCTTCGGGCAGAACGGCTAGGGCGCGGGCGAGCCTTTCGCGGGCATCATCCATCTCCCGCCCGCCCTCGATCGAGGCTGCAAACGCCCCGTAAGGCTGAACCTTACGTTCCTTATAGAAACGATTGAGACGCCACAAAACGTAGCGGCAGGCATAGCTTCCGCCAGCATTCTCAAAGAACGCCTCGTCGCGCAGCGACGGCTCCGAGAAAGCTGGAAACTGAGCGCGGACAAACTCGGTATCCAGTGGCATGCCGGAGCATATGCACGGGCGTGGATCGCGTTCAAGGCCGGATGATCAAGAATTGGGCAGCGTGGAAACATTGGCCGGGAAACGCGCCCACTGCCCACGTTCTAGATCGCCCGTGACGGCATCTCGATCGAGCTCTCGCAACGGCGTGGCCGACGGACGCGCCGCTGCGACGCGCATCCCCCGGGGACTAGGCGTTTACGTCGACGACGACGCGCCCTTTGACCTGACCCTTGAGGATATCAGCGCCCAGCGCTGGCAGATCGCTGAGCGTTGCGGGCTGGATCATGCTTTCAAGCGTCTCCATTGGGAGCGTCTCAGCAATCGCGGCCCAGGCGCGCTCTCGCGCAGAGAAGGGCTGCATGACGCTGTCGATACCCAAAAGGTTCACCCCCCGCAGCAGGAACGGAATAACAGTTGCGGGCAAGCCTGCCCCGCCTGCAAGGCCCACGGCCGCAACAGAGGCGCCATACTGCATCTGTCCCAGAACGCGCGCGAGCATTGCGCCGCCCACGGCATCGACACAGCCGCCCCATGTCTCGGTTTCAAGCGGGCGCTTCACCGTCTCGTTGATCTCGTCTCGCGCGACGATCTGAGTGGCGCCAAGGCTCTTGAGGTACTCTGCCGTCTCGGGCCGCCCGGTCACACCGGCCACCTCGTGGCCCTTCGCGGCAAGGATCGCCGTGGCAACAGAGCCAACACCCCCTGCCGCGCCGGTGACGAGCACTGGCCCGCCCGTCAGACCATGGTCTTCGAGCGCTTGCACCGCCAGCATCGCCGTGAAGCCAGCCGTGCCCACGGCCATCGCTTGACGTGTCGTCAGGCCCTCTGGCAGCGGCACCAGCCAATCGGCCT
Organism: Pseudomonadota bacterium; assembly: GCA_039822945.1. GTDB lineage: Bacteria > Pseudomonadota > Alphaproteobacteria > Rhodobacterales > Rhodobacteraceae > Shimia_B. Next base: position 3,276 of record JBCBME010000164.1, on the reverse strand, counting down.
TCACACGCGCCTTTTGGGAATAACCACCCCAATGGACTTCGCCCACGCGCCACCCGGTGAGCACCACTTTGTCACCGGGCTTGTACCGGCTGTCATCAGAGGCCTCGACCGTGCCGGCAAAGTCGATCCCCGGCACATGGGGGTAGTTCCGCACGAGGCCGCCACCGGGCCCGATGCACAGGCCGTCCTTGTAGTTTACGGTCGAATACTCGACCGCCACAGTCACGTCGCCCTCTAGCAGTCGATCCTCCCCGATCTGCTGAACGCTTGCGGAGGTCTTACCCTCGTCATCCTTTTCCACGATCAGGGCGTTGAACATGCGTATCTCCGTTCGGATTGGTAGGGTCTATTGTGCACGGCAGGTCCGCTCGGATGGCGGGCTGTCTCCGCGGCCATAGGCGATGTCGCTGCAAAATGCACAGCGATATTCTTTGAGCATGCGCGTCTCGTCAGGATTGACCCGCTCGAAGGCGCAGTGTTTTGAGGATTTGCGGATGCCAGGGATCGCGGCCCCACCGCGCGCACTCGATTGGCGGTTCATATAAAAGATCACCACAGCAAGGATGGCGATCCCAACGAGAATGGCCATGGCGGTCTCCCTTTACGCCCAAAAGCTCTCCTGCACTTCAGCGTTGAATGTGCCGTCTTGCGTGTGAACTTCAAGCTTCGTGCCCGGATCCCAATGGGTCATGCGCACCATGCCGATGGCAACGTTTGTCTCGTAGTCGGGAGAGAAGGCCGAGCTTGTCACCTGCCCTACCCGCTTGCTGCCTGCCGTCAGATACCAGGCGCGGTCACAGGGCGGCAAATCACCCGTGATCGAAAGCGGGCGCACCTGCTTGATGGGCCCTTCCTTGGCAACGCGCAGGAGGGCGTCACGACCCACGCAACCGATCGCGGTCTGTGTTGAGCAAAACCGCCCAAGCCCCGCTTCATGGGGTGTATTGTCCGCGGTCATGTCATTGCCGTAGCTCAGGAGGCCACCCTCGATCCGCTCGATCGTGTTTGGACACCCCGCGCGCACGTTGAGGTCTTCGCCCGCCTTCATCAGCGCATCCCAAAGCGGCATGCCGTTCTCTGAGCCATCAACGTAGATCTCAAAACCGCCCTGCTTTGAATAGCCTGAGCGCGCCACCACCATCTCGGTCCCCTCGAAGTCAAAAGTCGAGTACCGGAAGAACCGGATATCGCGGGCAGCGTCCCCGAATACGCGGGCCACGAGCTCTTCTGCCTTGGGCCCTTGAACCGCGAGCGGAGAGACATCGGGCTCCCAAACCACAACGTCGAGGCGGAAGCCATAAGCGATGCCCTTGATCCAAAGCAGAAGATCAGAATCCGCAATGGAGACCCAGTAACGTTCGTCCGAGAATTTCAGCGCCACGGGGTCGTTGAGCATGCCCCCCGTCTCGTCGACCATAGGCACATAATAGCACTGACCGGGCAGCATGCCCCGCAGGTCGCGCGGGGTCAGCATCTGCATGAGGCGCCCGGCATCGGGCCCGCGCAGTTCGACTTGCCGCTCCACCGCAACATCCCACACCTGAACGTGGCGCTTGAGGTGATGGTAGTCCGCCTCCACGCTTTCAAACACGGTCGGCAAGAGCATGCGGTTGTAGGTTGTGTAGGCTTTGACGCCTGCGGCTTCGACCCCAGCAGAAAACGGAGTGCGCCGCACCCGGCGCGACGGTGAAATCAGTGCCATGTTGTCCTCCCCTGCCGCGCGTGTTCTCCCGGTGGGCCTCCCGAAGGCCCGGCGCGACATGGCCGCGAGCTAAAGAGTTCTCCGGTGAGAGCTACACGTTTCGCGCCATGACTTGTCTATGTGCGACATGACGATCATTTGGTCGGGTCACGCGGAGGGCGGCGTGACCTATTCTGGCGCGGCCGGCATCAGAAACAGATCGCTGTCCGTCGTCTGCCAGCCCGCCTGCGTCAGCATGCCGTGTATCTGGCCGCGATGATGTGTCTGATGATTGAAGAAATGCGTGATGCAGAATGCCAAGGGTCGCGTACCATGACGCCCTGCCGCGCCCGAATACCAACTCAGATCACCTGCCAGAGCAACCTCATCCAGCTGTTTGGCCCAGGCAAGGATCTTTGCGTCCGCGTCTGCACGCGCACCGCTCCACTCCTCTGGGTCGTCGAAGAGACGTGCGGAAGCCGGGATTCCGACGGACGGTGCCTCCCATCCATCAAAACGAGACATCCACATCCTGTCCCCCCAAAGGAGGTGGCTTGCCGTCCCCATAAGAGATCAAAAGAATGTGCCGCGATCAGCGGTCAGCTCTGCATGTGGCAAGGCCGCAAACGCCGCGCTCAGCCCTTGGTTTTGCCAAGCATTATAGCGCGCCATGGTTACGCAGTATTCGGGTGTGATCATGCAGACCTCTTGCGACACCGATGCCAGAAATCTCGGCGTCCGACAAGAATGGGCCGCCCGCGACCAGTGCCGTCGAACCCTTCCGCTTGCACCTCGCCGGACCGTTGAATAGCGTCCTCGTCAGTGTCAATCGGGAGAGACTTCATGACATTCGCGAAATACCTTGGGACGGCGGCCGTGATGGGCCTCGCCTCCACCGCCTTTGCCGCGGACCCTGAGCTTCTCGTCTTCGACTGGTCGGGCTTCGAAGAAGAGGGCTTTTACGTCAAATACGAAGAAAAGCACGGCGTTGCTCCCTCCTATGCCTTCTTCGGCGAAGAGGAAGAAGCGTTCCAGAAACTCCGCTCAGGCTTCCGCGCGGATGTCGGTCACCCCTGCTCGCAGTCAGTGCAGAAATGGCGTGATGCAGGCCTGATCGAGCCATGGGACCTCTCCATGATCCCGAGCTACGCAAACGTCGAGGCGTCCTACAAGGAGAACCCGATCTTCGCAGATGAGACGGGCGTGTACTTTATCCCCGCCGACGCTGGCATGACGGCAATTGCCTACAATACCGAGATGGTGCCGGAAGAGGATGTGCAGACGCTGCAGGTCTTCACCGATCCCAAATATGGCGGCCGCATCTCGCTGCCCGACAATGTCGATGACGCCTATGCGCTGGCCTACCTCGCCACGGGAACGACGGACTGGACCACCGCCACGCAAGAAGACTTCGAGCGTGCGTCTGACTGGATGCGCGAGGCGCACAAGAACAACCGCGCCTATTGGGCCGACGGGGCCGAACTCGCACAGTTGATGGGAACGGGAGAAGTTCTCGTTGCCTGGTCGTGGAATGAAACCCCCGTCACCATGTCCGGCGAGGGCCAACCGATCGGGTTTGAGCGCGAGCCAGTTGA